>JAEDHT010000060.1 GCA_016296885.1 Clostridiaceae bacterium
GTTGTATCCAAGTCCGCTTTGTCAGTCTTTTCAGCCGGCTCTGCCTGAGTTTCTTTGTCGCCATCTGTCTTTCCCGCCTGAGTTTCCGGATTAGTTTCTGGCTCTGCCGCCTGGGTTTCCTGATTAGTTTCTGGCTCTGCCGCCTGGGTTACTGTTTTGCCCACGCCTGTGTTGTCGCTGCCGCATGCAGCAAGCGATGTGAAAAGCGCAATTAACAATACTATGCTCACTATCCGTTTCAGTAATAAATTTGTATTTCTATTCATAGTTAGTCTCCCGTTTAATAATTGGCGTTCATCTACGTTCCTATTTGTTGTTATTTTGTGCATTAAATTTTCTTCATTGCAGCAGCCAGCACTGCCTACTTCTTCATTACTGTATATCAATCCATCTTCCTCATCTATACAGTAACATCTAGCACTGGTTTTAGAACCGTGGCAAATACCCAATTCTTAATGTATATTATAAGCATAGCAATTTACTAATGCAATTTGAGGGGCAAAATACAAAATATGGATGCAATAATGACAAACAAAAGAAAAACTCTTGTATTAACAATTGCGCTTATTATGTCGCTTTTTCTTTCTGCCTGCACTGTCAGTGAAAAAGACAAAAGTGCAATATTTAAATGTATGAAAAAAGAAAACCTGATTCAGGTTAATGATATGGATTTTGATGATTACAGCGATTCTGAAGCGGTTTCAAATGCGCCTGTTCCTGGTTATACAGAATATTATACATATGAAAACGGCAATACTTCATATCGCATCTGTTTCGAAGGCTATTACGTTGAGGGTGAGGGAAAAAAGTACACCGCATTTGTACGAGAAACTAACGGCAATGAGGAAACAAGTCAAAAATACTATTTTGCAAAAACTAAAATATTAAAACGGATGAAGCTTACCGATTCAAAATACAGTTTTTATGAAAAAACATATGAAAAAGACGAGCCCCTCGGCATTCAGAAGGTATACTATAACGGTTCAACAGTAACGGTCGCAATTGACAAAGACCCAGAACAATTTAAAGATGATAAGCTACTTCAGTGTGCCATTAGCCTACTTAATAACGAAGAAAAAAACACCGATATCATTTGCAATATCGGTGGTAAAGCCTACACTCCAAATAAAGTATATGCAAAGGAATATAGCGACTACTATGCAATTTGTGCTGACTTTAAGGATGTTACTCCCGCTAAGCCTGTTTCATTTGAATATGATAACTTGATTTTAGAACTGGCTGAGTAATACTGCAATTCTTTACACTTTTTTAGCACAGAACTATAATACTACAGGTTGTATTTCTTTTAGAAAAATAGATAGGCTGGTGCATCGCAACTGCACTTTCAATCATGTTTTATCTAAAAGGTCCACGGAGAGAATTAGCTAAATGAATTTCTGTTTAAGCGCCAGTCCAATCAGCTTGTCTGTCTGATCTGCCATAAATAGCGGGATATTTAATACATCATCATCAAGTTTTAGATTATCAAGAGAAAATCTAATTCTAAGCTTAACCTTATCAGGAAATAGTTCCCTGAACTTTTTCATGCTCTTACTTGATGTGTTCGCTTCAGATTTCACCTCAACTGGAAAAATATCATTTTCACGTTGAATTATAAAGTCAACTTCATACGGTGGATTATTTTGACTCCAATATCTTGGACTCACCTCAAACTGCGTGACTAATGTCTGAAGAACGTAGTTCTCAGTCAAAGCGCCCTTGAATTCAACAAATAGGCGATTGCCTTCACCAAAAGCGCTCGGTGAAAGCTGTGCCAAACGACGAAGCAGACCCACATCAACCATATAAATCTTAAATGCAGACAGGTCATCGTAAGCGGATATTGGTAGATTCGGAGCTGAACTTCTGAATACTTTATGAACAAGTCTTGCATCTACAAGCCACTGCAAAGCATCTTCATACTCACGTGCCCTTGCTCCCTCTTTGACAACTTTGTATATGAACTTTTTATTTTCTCTTGATAGCTGTGATGGAATGGATTTCCAAATCATAGATATCTTTGGAAACTCCCTTAAATCAGGGTGCTTTGCAAAGTCACGTTCATACGCATCAATTATTCCTCTCAAAGCTTCCTGCATTGCTCCAATATCCCTTGCTTCAGTCCACATTTTCACTGACTCAGGCATACCACCTGTAACGTAGTACATCTTCAACTTCTCATAAAGAGGATTAAAAAATGCATCTGGAAGGGGTTCAATTGTACTAACAGAATCAAGATAATTAACCAAATTTTTATCGCCATTAGCAAGCAGGAATTCTGTAAAAGTCATTGGGTCAATCTGCATAAAGTTGACCTTTCCAACAGGAAATGAAGCTGCTTTTGACAAAGCAATTCCAAGAAGAGACCCCGCACAAGCTATGTGATACTGAGGAGCATTCTCACAAAAATACTTCAAGGAATTAATGACCTTAGGGCAATCCTGAACCTCATCAAATACAATAAGAGTCTTTTCAGGTTCAATTTTCTGATTTCCAGCAATCATAAGGTTCTGCAATATGCGGTTAACATCCTTTGTCGTCTCGAAGAACTGTCTGTATTCCTCATTTTCATCAAAGTTAAAGTATGCGACATTTTCATAATATCGCTTGCCAAATTCTTTTAGAACCCAAGTTTTTCCCACCTGTCTTACGCCTTTAAGAATCAAAGGCTTGCGGTATGGAGAGTTCTTCCATTCTATCAACTTACTAAATATTAATCGTTCCATATATATACCTATCACACTATTCTACATAAAAATGTGATATCTATCACATTTTTATTATATATTATGTGTGTAAAATCACATTTTTATTATATAGAATAATTACTGATAACTCAATACCGACTCAACAATATCTAAAAATCCCGTCTTCCACGCCATTCCAATCAGCTGTATCCGCTTAAGCCTCATAAATTTCAGGTAATTTGCACCAACTAATAAGCCCACGTAGCGCATACAAAAAGAGCAGATAGCTGACTACCTGCTCCTTCAAAATCAATACTGAATATTATACTTTTTGCAAAATCTACAACACATTCCCTTTGTTAAATTCAATGGTTTTAGTTGATTTCCCCAAGCAAAAGGCTGCCATCTTTTATTGCATTCTCTTGTTTTATTCTGCTTTTCCTAATATATGCCTTTATCCAGACATAAGTCCTTTATGACCTC
>JAEDHT010000040.1 GCA_016296885.1 Clostridiaceae bacterium
TTGCGGATGTAGCTCATCTGGTAGAGCGCCACCTTGCCAAGGTGGAGGTAGCGAGTTCGAGCCTCGTCATCCGCTCCAGAAAAGAAAACACCTTTTGTCTATCAGACAAAAGGTGTTTTCTTTTCAACGAAATAAATCCCTTACGGGTTTTGTGAAATACACTTCGAGCGTGAAATATTGCTTCGCAAAATCCAGCTCCCTTTACACAAGGGAGGCTGAGGAAGTTTTGACGGAGGGAGAGAAAAGATAAAAACCTGCAAAAATGTAGTTTTTCTCTCCCTCAGTCTCGTTTCACTCGACAGCTCCCTCGTCAGAGGGAGACAAGAGCGATTTGTATCTAATTTGAAAATAGCATATAATATCACTATACGTTAAAAAAAGAAAGGAATCAGCACAGATGTTATTTTGTGCTGTGGTTTTATATTATGGTAAAGCTATGTATATTTGATCTTGATGGCACTATAGCCGATACTATTGAAGATCTGGCAGATGCCACGAACTATGCCCTTAGTAATCACGGTATGTTGACACACGATGTTGAAAAGTATAAGTATTTTGTAGGCAATGGCATACCAAAGCTGATAGAACGTGCTTCGCTTAGTGATGATGATAAGCTCAATGCTATGTTACTTGATGATTTCAAAAAGTATTATAATACTCATCTTACTGACAAAACTAAGGCTTATACAGGAATGAGCGAGGTTTTGCACAAGCTGATAGACAGAGGCACACAATGTGCTGTAATGTCTAATAAAGCAGATGAGTTTGTGGGAATAATTTTGCAAAAGCTTTACCCTGATGTTAACTTTTTGTGGTATAGCGGAAAAAGAGAGAGTTATCCTCCAAAGCCGGACCCTACCCTACTTCTTAAGTTAATAAATGATAGTGGATATAATGTTGAGGATTGCTTATATGTTGGTGATAGTAATGTTGACATCCAAACAGCAAAAAATGCAGGTATCAAGTCGTGCGGAGTGCTGTGGGGATTTCGCACCAAGGATGAGCTTGTGGGTGAGGGAGCAGAATATATAGCAAAAGCTCCGCAAGATTTGTTAAGATATTGTTGATAAATTTATAAAATAATTGATAAAAGTGTGATATAATATAATTTGACTATTCCGATAAAATGTAACAGGAGGTTTTTTAAAAATGAGCGCACCTCTGGCAGACAGAATTCGTCCTAAGAACTTAGATGAAATAGCAGGACAATCCCATCTTATCGCCCCTGGCAAACCACTAAGACGTATAATAGAATCGGGCGAAATACCAAACATGGTTTTTTATGGGCCTTCCGGTGTGGGAAAGACTACTGTGGCTTCTATTATCGCTCAAAATACCAACAAAAAGCTATATAAGCTCAATGCCACCACTGCGTCCAGCAGTGATATAAAAGATATAATTGCCCAAACAGAGACTTTTTTGGGTATGAATGGTATTTTGCTATATTTGGATGAGATACAGTATTTTAATAAAAAGCAACAGCAGACATTGCTGGAGTTTATAGAAAACGGTAAAATTACTTTGATAGCATCAACTACCGAAAATCCTTATTTTTATGTTTATAATGCTATTTTGAGCCGTTCTACAGTGTTTGAATTTAAGCCTGTAGAAAAAAATGACACAGCCAAGGCTGTTAGGCGTGCATTTGATATACTCAGTGTTGAGAAAGGAAAGAAAATCAATGTTTCTGATGAGGTTATCAATTATATAGCTTCATCATGTGGCGGTGATGTTAGAAAATCGCTCAACTGCGCCGAGCTTTGCGTGATTTCATCTCAAGATGATAGTGATACTATTGATATTAGCATGGAGTTTGCTCAGGCACTATCACAAAAAAGCTCTATCCACTTTGATAAAGACGGCGATGAGCATTATGATGCCATATCAGCCTTGCAAAAATCTATGCGTGGAAGTGACCCTGATGCTGCGCTGTTTTATTTAGCAAAATTGTTGCAGGCAGGAGATATATCATCTGCTTGCAGAAGACTACTTGTATGTGCTTGTGAGGATGTTGGTCTTGCTTATCCGCAGATTATTCCAATAGTAAAATCATGCGTAGATATAGCTCTTCAGGTGGGTATGCCTGAGGCAAGAATACCTCTTGCAGATGCTGTGGTGATGGTTTGCAATGCACCTAAGTCAAATTCTGCATATATGGCTATAAACTCCGCTTTTGCAGATGTGCAAGCAGGTAAGGGCAAGCAAGTGCCACGTAACCTGCAAAATATGCACTATGATAGCCATGAGGTTCAGAATAAAGGTCAGCACTACCTCTACCCTCACAGCTATGAAAATCACTACATAAAGCAACAGTATCTTCCTGATGACCTCAAAAACACCAGATACTATGAATATGGTGATAACAAAAACGAACAGCTTTTTAAGCAGTATTGGGACAAAATAAAAAAGTAAGGAGAATAACAACATGGCACAAAAATCAAATTGTGAGTTTTGCGCTCATTATTGCTATGATGAGGAATACGAATGTTATTGCTGTGAAATTAATCTTGACGAAGATGAGATGTATCGTTTTCTCAGGGGCAACGTTGATGATTGCCATTACTTCCAGCTGTATGATGAGTATAAGATAGTCAAAAAGCAAAATTGATTGTTAATAATAAAGAAAGGGCTGTTGCACTAGAGGCATTTTGTGTAGTTGTGCCTCCCTTGTGTAAAGGGAGGTGGCAAAACGAAGTTTTGACGGAGGGATTGTTAATGGATAGAAAACACAATCATTCTATTGTTCATAATGCGAAAAACCTCCGAAAAATATGACGAAAAAAGAAAAGTGTTTGCGAATATATAGATAACGTTGTTAAACAATCCCTCAGTCAGCTTCGCTGACAGCTCCCTTTACACAAGGGAGCCTTTTTATTTTCGGCGTGTTATGGATTTTGGTGTCAAAATCAGATGCTTGCTATTTTTGTAAACAGAAAATAGTAACAAGGCATGCTATAGCATGAAATAGCCTCCCTTGTGTAAAGGGAGGTGGCAAAACGAAGTTTTGACGGAGGGATTGTTAATGGATAGAAAACACAATCATTCTATTGTTCATAATGCGAAAAACCTCCGAAAAATATGACGAAAAAAGAAAAGTGTTTGCGAATATATAGATAACGTTGTTAAACAATCCCTCAGTCAGCTTTGCTGACAGCTCCCTTTACACAAGGGAGCCTTTGGTTGCAATCATATTATTTAGTGTTATCGGTATCTTGATTGTTAAGCTCTTGCTCTTTTTTGATAAGCTCACGCATTTTGCTACGCTTTATCATTTTTCCGTTATAAAATACATATTCATCATCATTTTTAGAGGAGTTAATGTCATCTTCCAGAGATTGTAGGTCGTCTGGATTGATGCTTAGCTCTTTTTTCTTTTCGGCTTCTCGTTTGGCTTCTTCACTTTCAGTTCCAATTATGGTAATAATGCTTTTATACAATATATTGAAATATATCAATGTGAAAGAAACAGGAATAATAAGTAAAAATAGTATCAATGCGACTATCATTTTTATTAGGGCACTTGGTATCAACATCATCAAAAATGTTAATAGTGCGCTGAATGAAATCATACCTACTAAGGATACGAGATTGTTTTTTAGTTCACCAAATATCGCTAGCAAGCTGTTTTTATATATTTGTAATGGCTTTAGCTGTATGGATACCGTCATTACATTAACCGACATAAAGAAGAATAGCACACACATACTTATCAGCAGATTTATGATAAGCAGTGCAATATAAATTCCTCCTTGCTTCGATGCCAAATATCCATATAGGCTGACGCCTGCATATACCATCACACTGGCACCGTAAAACAGCAGTCCGTTCATCAGCGATGTGCCGAGGTTATCTTTAAGCCCATATAAAAAGTTTTTGAACAGCTCTACCCTCTTGCCGTTTATCACTCTGACAAGCACATGACACATTGCATTGAAAAAAGGTGTGATACCTACCACTGCAAGCAGACATAAAAATATGTTTACGTTATGAGAAAGCAAAAACGATAATCCCACAAACAAGGCTATTATCAAAGCACTTGGAACAGCAAATATCAGGTTTAGTCCGACCAGTTTTTTAAAGTTTTTCCCGATTATACTAAAGTAATTTGCTATCAGGATATCTGATTTTTTTCTTTCCGTAGAAATTTCATCGTCTTTTAATTTGTATTTATCCGACATTTTACTTTTTTTACCCCTCTTTTTTTACCTTTATAATTTTTAATTTTTTTCTCATCAAAAATGAAAAGAACTTCCAAAAATAAATGTTAAAGCTACATCAAGAAGTGATGCTGTAAGTGTTATTATCATAGCTAACAGCAACTTTTTAAAATAGGTGTTGAATCTGGAGTGTAAAAGTATGTGTGACATTTCATCTTTTTTATAAACAGCTTCCAATAGTCTTCCTGAAAACACAAATGATTCTTTTTGAAGCATTATGAGCGACACAACCGACACAAACACGCATGGCAACATCACACCGGCATAATATATTGCTCCATTTAGTCTATATGTATAAAACAGATATGCTGCGCTGATGCCTATCCCAAATCCCCTAAAAAAGCTGATGGCAAACTGCAAAACATTCCCCCACAGCGAGCTTCCCAGCAAAAATGCTGTGATTAGAAATATACAGTTTGATGTATATGATGACAAGAATGTGTCTACAAAGTCTTGATGAAGCTTTTGGTTGATGTTGCTTGCAAAGAGAAAGTCAAGTTGTTTATAAAGTTGACTTCCGCCGTTAATCGAGAAGTAAGCTCCCACGCCAATCCCTGCAAGCAAGAATATATATAGAATAACGCCAAGTATATTTTTTAAAGCTTTGCTTTTTGGTATGATTTTAACTTCATTATTATTTTCAACTTCCGTATTAATTTCACTTTCCAGCATAGCTACAGATGTAATTTCTGTCATATTATCAGCTCCGAAATATATTTTTATTTTTTAACACGGTAGTTATATTCAATTGTAAGAAAAATTATATTATTATCTTTATTCTTAGAAATAAAAAATTAGCAAGGTTGTTTTTGTTGCTTACACCATATTTTCATAACTAGCTTGTGTGGCAATATCTTTGCCAAAAGTACCAGACATTTTGTTGAAAGTCCGTACACAGACACATCTTTTCCTTTTTTCATATCTTTAATGGCTTTATTTATTATCTGATCTGCGCTGAATGTTTTGTAGAAGTAGGTCAGGGTATCGTCTGTTTTAGCTCTGTCAAAAAATTCGGTTTTAACCCAGCCCGGACATACTGCAAGCACCTTTATTCCCTTTGGTTTTAACTCGACTCCAAGTGAGCGTGAATAGCTAAGCACAAAGGCTTTTGTGGCGGCATACACATTGAGGTATGGCAGTGGCTGAAAGGATGATAATGAATCCAATTGGTATATTTCTGCACCTTTTTTCATATATGGCAAGGTTTTATGAGTGATAGACACCAGTGCTTTTGCGTTGAGGTCTATCATTTCCAATTGTTCTTCCAATTTTAAACCCTCAAATGAGCCAAACCTACCAAATCCGCTTGCATTCACAAGTGTGATTACATTCGGTTTTTGCTCATTAAGTATTGTTGCGTATTCTTCTATGCTTTCTTTCTTAGTGAGGTCTAGCGAGATTGGCACTATTTTAGATCTCACCTGCTTTTGCAATTCTTCTAATCTTTCTTTACGCCTTGCTATTACCCATATTTCATCATATTCTCTCTCTTTATCCAGCCGGAGAACAAACTCTTTTCCCATTCCTGATGATGCCCCTGTTATTACCGCTATATTCATTCCCTTTCACCCTCTCTTTGATTTGCTCTCAATTATATCACACTTTTATCATTTTTTTCAACTTACTTTTTCTTTCACGAGAAAGAAAAAGTAAGCAAAAAGAAAGCGATACGTTTGGTAACTTGACAAAGTATAAGGCTTTGTTGCTCGGTGGCAGGCTTTGTGATGAGTGGCGAGCAATTCTTTGCAGTCAATCACTTGCAAAGAATTGCTCTTTCAATGCTCAGTGCAGACTTTTGGACTTTCTGTCATCAGGCTTTTGCTTTGTCATTTGTAGCTTTCCTGTGTTAACGCGAATTTGCAATTCACGCCCTGCAAATCCGCGTTATCCGGGCTTGCTGTCGGGCAAATAAAATGAATTCTTTCAATTATTTTGGTGTGAAAGGTAGCCTCCCTCTGACGAGGAAGGTGGCAAAACGAAGTTTTGACGGAGGGAGAGAAAAGATAAAAATTCTGCAAAAAATTAATTTTTCTCTCAGTGTTGTTTCACGTGAAACAAGATATTTCCCACAAACCAGATGTTTAATACGAACTATCAAGCACGGATTTGCAGGGCGTGAATTGCAAATCCGTGCGTATGTGAAGATGTAACCATAAAATCAAACAAAAAGACAATATACCTCCACAATGGAACAGCCCACTAATCTAAAAGATCAAATCAAAGCTTATGTAGAGGGCAGGTGCAAAATTCTATGCAGGTGATTGAATGCATAGAATTTTGCACCCATCCCCTACCCTGCTACCGAGCAATAAAGATATATATCTTATCTGATTATAGTACGAATACGCTTTTTCTTTGATTACTTTCTTTTTCTCGTGAAAAAGAAAGTAATTGACTTTTTATGAAATTTGTATGATAATTTGTGTATGTAATCGAGGTCTTGTCCGTATAATAATATGATAGGAAGACGAGATTAAGAACATAAAAAGAAAAATTAAAAGTAAAAAGGAGAAAATTAAACTATGCAAAATCCAATAGTAACAATAGAAATGATGAATGGAGATATAATCAAAGCAGAGCTTTATCCTGAGATAGCACCACAGTCTGTATACAACTTTTTGAGCCTAATCAAGAAAGGCTTTTATGATGGACTCACATTCCACAGAGTAATATATGGCTTTATGATACAAGGCGGATGTCCAAATGGCAACGGAATGGGAGGCCCAGGCTACCATATTAAAGGTGAATTCCTCCAAAACGGCGTAGCTAATTCATTAAAACACACATCAGGAGTATTGTCTATGGCAAGAGCATCACATCCTGACTCTGCCGGTTCACAGTTTTTCATTATGCATAAGGACGCCCCACATCTTGACGGAGCATATGCCGCCTTTGGTAAGGTTATCGAGGGTATGGATATCGTAAATAAAATTGCAGAAGTAGACACAGATTTTGGTGATAAGCCATTAGACCCACAAGTAATAAAAACTATGACAGCAGAGCTGTTTTCTCAGGAATTTCCAGAGCCGGAAAAGCTCTGATACAGTAGCAATATATGAAATTTAAAACAGATGGTCTCATCATATTTGAAAGTGCATATGGTGACAAAGACAGATATGTGTCGGTGCTTACAAGAAAAAAAGGAGTAATTCGTGCAGTTGTTAAAGGCGCCTTTAACCTCATAAGTCAAAAATCATCTGCCACAAGGCTTATGTGTTATAGTGACTTCATAGTATATGAAAACGGAGAAAGATATTATATCGACTCTGCCGAGTCTAAAGAAATGTTTGTAGGCTTGAGAAACGACGTTGTAAAAATGTCGCTTGCACAGTACTTTTGTCAGCTATGCTATGAGCTTTGCCCGTCTGATATATCTTCTGAGGGATTTTTACGAACAATGCTAAACTCTCTATATATGCTTGCCAATGGCAACAAACCAAACAACCTCGTAAAAGCGGTATTTGAGATGCGTATGCTCGCACTGGCAGGATATATGCCTGATCTCACCTGTTGCAAAGGTTGCGGTGAGTTTGAGAATGATAAAATGCTTTTTGTTCCACAAGAGGATTGCATATATTGTGAAAAATGCAGAGATATGGCACGCCACAGGTCTGTTTGTACAGGGCTTAGCGCCACTGCCGCACTCAGGCACTCTATCTATGCCGAAGACAAAAAGATTTTTAGTTTTTCATTATCGGATGAAGCTCTGAACATATTTTCATCATGTGCTGAAGATTATCTTATAAGCAAAATTGAAAAGAAATTACCAACATTAGATTTTTATAAAACCATTTCAATAATGTAAAAATGTTAGTATAAGGTGGTGAAAACTTGAATAAACATTATAAAACCCTAGAACTGGACAAAATACTTGAAATGCTTGCCAAAGAAATACCTTTTGATGAGGGTGCCACCCTTGCGCTGGAGCTAGAGCCATCTCACGACATCAGCGAGGTTAGATATCTGCTCAGGCAAACATATGATGCACATATGCTTATAGGCAGATTTGGCAGTCCATCTATGGGTGGGCTTAAAAATATAACATCTCCTTTAAAGCGTGCAGAAGCAGGCGGTGTGCTGATGTTTTCGGAGCTTTTGCAGATTTCACGTGTTCTTGCTGTAATACGTGGACTTAAGGATTGGAAAGCCCGAAGCGCAGGCATAGAAACTGTACTCGATGAGTTTTTTAGCCTGTTAGTTTCAAACAAATATCTGGAAGAAAAAATAAATCTTTGTATAATCTCAGATGAAGAAATGAGCGACAATGCCTCAAAGGAGCTTTCGATCATAAGAAAGAAAATCCGTGCGGCTGAGGCTCGTGCCCGCCAACAGCTCGATAAAATAATAAGAGGTGACACACAGCATAAGTATTTGCAAGATAGCATCGTAACTATGCGTTCAGGTAGATTTGTGGTGCCTGTTAAAGCAGAGTGCAGAAGCAGTGTTCCAGGCCTTGTGCACGACACATCCTCCAGCGGTGCCACTGTGTTTATAGAGCCTATGAGCGTGGTTGAGGCAAACAATGAAATCCGTGTGCTTACATCAAAGGAGCAAGTGGAGATTGAGCGCATCACAGCTGAGCTTTCCGCAGAGGCAGGTAGTTTTTCACAAGGAATAATTAATAGTATCAAAGCTGCCTCAAAGCTTGCTTTAATATTTGGCAAGGCAAATCTTGCTTATAAGATGAACGCTGTTCTTCCCGATGTAAACGATAACAACGAAATATATCTCAATAAGGCACGTCACCCACTGATAGACAAATCAAAAGTAGTGCCTATGACAATAGAGCTAGGCAAAAGCTTCGACACACTAGTGATAACAGGCCCTAACACAGGTGGAAAAACTGTCTCTCTTAAGGTGGTAGGCTTGCTCACATTGATGGCAATGTGTGGACTTATGATTCCTGCCGGTGATAACAGTAAGGTAGCAGTATTTGATAATGTTCTTGCTGATATTGGCGATGAGCAGGGTATCGAGCAGTCGCTTTCCACATTCTCTGCACATATCACAAATATAATAGACATTCTCAACATTGTAGACGAAAAAAGCCTGATTCTCATAGACGAGCTGGGCAGTGGCACCGACCCTGTTGAGGGTGCGGCACTTGCGACAGCTATTATAGAAGAAATCAGGCATAAAGGCTCTATTTTATGCGTGACTACTCACTATGCAGAGCTAAAATCTTTTGCTCTGAACACCGTCGGTGTAGAAAACGCAAGCTGTGAATTTGATGTGAACACATTACGTCCAACGTATCGCTTACTCATTGGTCTGCCGGGCAAAAGTAACGCTTTTGCTATATCAGAAAGACTTGGTATGGACAAAAATATTACAAAGCGTGCCGAACAGCTTGTTTCTTCTGATGATAGAAGCTTTGAAAATGTGCTTGAACAGTTGCAAAACAAGCGTCAAGCACTAGATGACAGCATAAACACAGCCCGAGAAGAAACACGTCGTGCCAACGAAGCCCGAATAAAAGCTGAGGGTGAGCTTGAAAGACTTAAAAAGTCTACCCAAAAAGAGATAGAAGAGGCACAACGAAAGGCCTCAGATATCGTCGAGAAAGCCGAGCGCAGAGCCTATGAACTCCTAGACGAGCTAGATGCTCTCAGAAAAGAGAAAAAAGACGTAAGCGGAGAAGAAAAGGCAAAGCTAAGGGCAAAAATAAACCAGTTATCTAAGGACGGACAGCCGATAAACAAGGTTGACAACAGTAACTACAAGTTACCACGAAAGATAAAGCCGGGTGATACAGTTCTTATGGTCGAGCTGGACAAAAAAGCTTCTGTAATTGAGGTGAACGAGCAGGCACAGACATTGTATGTGCAGGCAGGAATATTTAAGACACGTATCCCAATAGACAGTGTGCGACTGGTAGATGAACCAAATGTCACGGTAAAATCCACCCGTACTATTAAGAAAAGCGTAGATGTCAAAGCCGTTACAGATGTTGATTTGCGTGGAATGACGGCTGATGAAGCGATTATGGTGCTTGACAACGCTATAGACGGAGCAATCCTTTCCGGAATACATCAGATAACGATTATTCACGGCAAAGGAACAGGTGTGCTAAGGCGTGAGGTGCAAGCGTTTCTTAAAAAGCATAAGGCAATCAGAACTTTCCGCCTAGGCACATATGGCGAGGGTGAAAGTGGAGTTACTATAGCAGAACTAAAATAGCCGGCCTCGGTCGACCTCGTCGGCAGGGAATTCGCACCTAGCTGAATAGAAAGAAGTAGCCTGTTTGCCCGACAAACATTCAAATGATACTTGGCTCCCTCTGACGAGGGAGCTGTTGAGCGATAGCGAAACTGAGGGAGAGAAAAAACTGCTTTTTTGCAGGATTTTTGCTTTTCTCTCCCTCCGTCAAAACTTCCTCAGCCTCCCTTGTGTAAAGGGAGGTGGATTTTGCGAAGCAAAAGACGGAGGGATTGTATAGTGAATATATCATAAAAACAACCCCTCAGTCAGCGTTGCTGACAGCTCCCCTTTCACAGGGGAGCCTGTCGAGTGAAACGAGACTGAAGGAGAAAAAAACTGATTTTTGCAGGATTTCTAGCTTTTCTCTCCCTCCGTCAAAACTTCGTTTTGCCACCTCCCTCGTCAGATGGAGGCTACCTATCGCACCAAGATAATTGAAAGGATGCAGTCTATTTGCTCGATAGCGAGCTAGGATAACGCGGATTTGCACGGCGTGATTTGCAAATCCGCGTTAACATAGAAAAGCTAAAAATGACAAAGCAAAGCCCGATGAAAGAACCAAAAAGTCTGCACCAAGACAGAAAAAAGCTAGTATTTGCAAGTAATTGACTGCAAATACTAGCTTTTCTAATATCGTAAAAACCCATTATCGGGCAAACAAGACATTGTATTAATAAAATATTACGTGCGTATCGCTTTTTCTTTGGTTACTTTCTTTTTCACGTGAAAAAGAAAGTAACAATTAAATCAGAAACGGAATTCGGAGTTATCGCTGATAAGGGAGTAACCTGAGGAGATAGTGCCACCGTAAGCGGAGTTGAAGCTGTCGCCATCATTAACAGTGTAGTAGGTGCAGTCTGAGTAGCACTTAAGAGCTTCTACCTTACTATCAATCTTGATAGGTGATTTTCCTTTCTCTGCATAATAGAGGGTTTTGTCTGTAGTGATATAGAAGATAGCGCCTTTTTCGCCTATCTGCATATATTCCACGTCCTCCCCTACTTTTTCGGAGTCTTTGCCATTGCTACGATATAAATCACCGCTCTTGGTAATATACGCAATTACGCCGGCAGAGGAATTGATGGTAAAAGAGTCTACGTCTGACGCCAATTTTTCACCGGAACCCTTTTTTAAGGTGTCAGCGATAAACAGCTCTCCACCGGATGAGATGTATACAAGCTTTTTGCCATCATTAGAGAGCTTGTAGTTTTCTGATGAAATGTTATAAATCAAGCTGTCATATTTGTTAGCCTGAGAATCATATTTATCTATTAATTTAAAGATGTTGTTCGCACCGTCAATATAAAGACAATCGAAAAGTGAGTTAACACCAAGAATAACACTCTCAAAGCTATTATATGCGATATGCTTTTCAGGCAAAATATAGTTTATCTCGTTACTGCTCACACGCCTTTGAGACTCGCCATCAATAGAAATATACATAGACTTTCCGTTACTAAATATTACCTCATTGCAGAGTGCATTTACAAAGAAATTGTCAGTAATATTGTCTGATATAAGATTAAGCTTATCAGTGTATGAGTATATATCATTCTTTTCTTGATCTATGAGATAAATTATACCTTTGTCTGATACGCAGATTGGAAAGTAGTCTTTGCAAATCTCGGTTGTTTCACCGTCTGAATATAGATAAACGGTCTTATCGTTAACAAAAACAACCCTTTTACCATCAGGGGAGATATGATATATAAGCACATCTCCCTGAAAAATCTCAGAACCCAGCTTGTTTTTGGAATCATATAAATTTAGAGTATTTCCTTTTACATAAGCTACACTTCCGCTAACAGTAGCCATATTGTAGGTTGATACATTTTCATCCACCTGCATTAGCTCTTTGTCATCTTTTATTACAGAAAGCTTTTTTTCAGAGGATAATACAGCGCAATAATCGCCATTTAAGGAGTGCGAGCGGGTAATGTCTGATGCATCAATGCCGATACCCGAAGCTTTACCCTCACTTAGTAGCTTGAATTTGTAATCGTTATAATCAAGCATCAATATGCCGGCGCCGTCATTCACAAAGGAAGAGGAGGTGTCATTATACAAAAAGAATTTGAGTGCAAACACTAAAAGAGCCACAACAATTATAGTAACAATCAGCTTGGGATAAATATGTTTAAAACTCTTTTGTTTATCCTCTTTGTTATCGTTTTTTTTATTAGCATCTTTGCTAGACGTCAAATTGTTTATATCATCAGGAATACGTTCATTTTTCATAGTTGAGAATTCTCCTCTCATTTAAATGTTTTGCGACAAACTTATAGCGGACTTTTACTGATTTTTTTGCTTGTTCTGGGATATTTATCTGGTGTTGAGCATATTTTTTTTATCACTACAATATTTCTCTCTATGTCTCCAATCAATTTAATATGCTTTATACTTTCCACCACAGCACCCAGTTCATTCAAAGCATTTTGTGCGGTTGCTATCTCATTTTCAGCATCAGGGCCTTTCATAGCGAGAAAATACCCGCCCACTTTTACAAAAGGAAGACAATATTCGCAAAGCACATTAAGTCCTGCCACAGCACGTGACACAGCAAAGTCATATTGTTCTCTATAGTCAGCGTTTTTTCCGAAGTCCTCTGCCCTACCATGAATAAGGTTAGAATCCAGCCTAAGCCTATCAAGTGAACTCCTAATAAAATCCAAACGCTTGTTCAGGCTGTCTAACATAGTCATTTGCAAATCGCCTCGAAATATAAGCATTGGTACTGACGGAAACCCAGCGCCCGTGCCCACGTCAATTATCTTGGCGTTTTGCTCAATCTCAATCGCATCAAAAACCGAAAGCGAGTCGAGATAATGCTTTATAGCCACCTCGTCCTCATCTGTAATTGATGTAAGGTTGAGAAATTTATTTGTTTCTAAAAGCATATCGTTGAAAAGCTCAAAGTGTTGTAGTTGTTTTTCACTAATGCTTATATTATCTTTCAAAATCTGAGTTAAAGACATAATAACTCCTTTATATTAATCCTTTTAATCCTTTTAATCCTTTTTAACGGAGAGCCAAATGATAAGCACCGATATATCAGCAGGGCTTACGCCACTGATTCTTGATGCCTGTCCAAGATTTACAGGTTTTACGTTGTTAAGCTTTTCCACAGCCTCTAGTCGAAGTCCTGTAATAGTGGCATAGTCGATATCTGCCGGCAAAAGCTTCTGTTCAAGACGGCGCATCTGATCTATCTGTATTCTCTGCTTGTTTATGTAGCCCTCGTATTTTACTTCTGTTTCCACCTGCTCAAAAATAGTGCGACTAAGCTCAGGTCTGGTCACATCTACTGATTCCAGCGCATCATAACTGAGCTGAGGACGTTTCAACAGCTCTATCAGGCGTATGCCGGTTGTGATTTCCGATGTTTCACGTGAAACAAGTATATCATTCACTTCTTTGGTGGGAGATATAACCGTATCTTTCACACGCTTAAGCTCTTGTGCCTTAAGACGACATTTCTCATTAAAACGCTCAAATCTTTCGTCGCTTATAAGCCCTAAATCATGTCCGATTGGGGTTAAGCGTTCGTCTGCATTGTCCTGACGGAGAATCAACCGATATTCACTTCGTGATGTCATCATTCGGTAAGGGTCACTGCATCCTTTTGTAACAAGATCATCTATAAGTGTGCCTATATACGAGCTTGCTCTGTCGAGAATAAGCGGAGCTTTACCTTGTATCTTAAGTGCAGCATTGATACCTGCAATAAGCCCTTGTGCAGCCGCCTCCTCGTAGCCTGAGCTACCGTTGAATTGTCCTGCTCCGTATAGTCCAGGAAAATCTATAAACTCCAGAGTATTGTTCATCTGAACAGGGTCTACACAATCATATTCTATAGCATAGGCACTGCGCATAATCTGCACTTTTTCAAGTCCCTTTATCGTGTGGTAAAACTCTATCTGTACATCCTCAGGCAGTGATGAACTCATACCCTGCAGATACATCTCTTCTGTGTCTTCTCCGCATGGCTCGATAAATAGCTGATGCCTTGGCTTATCGGCAAAGCGAACTATCTTGTCTTCAATGCTTGGGCAATATCGTGGTCCAACTCCCTCTATCATACCGCTGTATAGTGGTGAACGATGAATATTTTTAAGAATAACT
Organism: Clostridiaceae bacterium; assembly: GCA_016296885.1. Classification (GTDB taxonomy): domain Bacteria; phylum Bacillota; class Clostridia; order Oscillospirales; family Acutalibacteraceae; genus JAEEHZ01. The sequence goes on from JAEDHT010000040.1 coordinate 14,541, forward strand.
TCCTTTGTGTTGTCGTTTGTCCAGCTGATGTGACAATCCACCTTGTTTTCGCAATATTCGGTGTTCTCAAAGCTGAAATGCATTATATTTTCATCACCGGGCTGACTCTCAAGCTCTGAGAAATCAATGCTTGAACGCAAAACTCTGGCTGGTGTGCCTGTTTTAAATCTTCTCAGCCTTAATCCGATTTTTATAAGAGAGTCACTCAAAAAGTCCGCAGGAAATATTCCATCAGGACCGCTGTTGTATGATGTGTCACCTATAAACACTTTTCCGTTAAGATAAGTGCCCGAAGCGATTATAACAGCTTTGCAGATATGAGTAGCCCCATTGCGTGTAGTGAGTTTCCATAAGCCATCTGGTTCGTGGTCCAGTGATACTATCTCTGCTTGCCTGAGATGTAGATTTTCTTGAAGCTCCAGCTTGTGCTTCATCACATCGGCATATCTGCGCCTATCTATTTGCGCTCTAAGCGATTGCACAGCAGGGCCCTTTCCCCTATTGAGCATACGCATCTGCAATAGACATTCGTCTGCTGTCTTGCCCATCTCACCGCCCAGAGCGTCTATCTCACGCACAAGGTGTCCTTTGGCTGTGCCACCTATTGAGGGATTGCAAGGGCAGTTGCCCACAGCGTCCATATTAATTGTAAAAACAGAGGTCTTACAGCCTAATCTGGCTGATGCAAGGCCTGCTTCTATGCCTGCGTGGCCTGCGCCAATCACAGCCACATCAAAATTATCTGAAATATAAGTCATTGTAAATTCACTCTTTGTTAATTGAAATTGTTGATTGGGGTTGTTTTTATGATATATTCACTATACAATCCCTCCGTCTTTTGCTTCGCAA
>JAEDHT010000061.1 GCA_016296885.1 Clostridiaceae bacterium
GCTTGTTTATTCAATTGTGTAAATCACATTTGTTGAGGAGATGAAACTTTCAGTTCTCAAATGACGAATTTTATGTGATTTAATAAATGTTATATCTTGTTATAGAAATATCGTCAAATCCTTGAAAACACTAAACTTTTCACTGGTGTCCCTTCCATTACATCTTGTATCGTATTATATCGTTCTACCCTTGTTTACGAACCCTCATAAGGGAAAAAATAAGGGAAAGAAAATCTGGTAACAGCTTATAACAATTTACGAAAATGACAGTTGGAACTGGATGAAATGCTTATAATACATTTTCAAGAAAGGATTGATTGGATGAACATCATATATGCAGATTATAACATTTACCACAACAGCATTGATATATGCACTTATGTCGGATATATTCTACGAATTGACTGTGCAAAGGCAGAGGAAGGATTAATAACTACTCCTAATTCAGAGTGTGCATTGAATGCTCTTGCGATAGATAATCCATTGGAATATGCAAGGTTATATCTTGATGGGACTATGCAGATATGGATTGACGCAGAGGATTCCCTTGAAGTATGGTAAAGATATGACCTAACAAAAAACAGACAAGGACATATTTATACATCCTTGTCTGTTGTACGAGCTTTCAATATATCATTTGTCATTACAATAATAATCAATGGCTTTTGACATAAATTGTGCAGTTCCTTTACCATTTTGGTCTATATTCTTTGTAAAACGTTCATCATTGATATACATTAATCCAAGACAGGAAAGAATCTCTTTTGTACAGTTATAAAAGTTAAGAGTAATATATGTTTGCCAGCGTTTTACAAGTTTTTTTGCTTCTGAACTATCTGGTCTCAAGTGTCGGTTCTGACCGAACAATTTCAAAATTTCAGCACCTTCGCCTTTTAGTATATTCCATTGTACATCATCATATCCAGCTGTTTTTTGTTCGCTTTCTTTGTATGCGTCTGTCTCATTCCAGCGTTCCTTCACTTCTGTAGCATATTTTTCTTTCAACTCATTAAATTCGGACATATCGAAGGCATGAAAGTCGACATGATGTTCCTGTTGTATGGCAGCTTCTAATGTTGCTATAAGTGTGTCTAATCTTTTTTTCTTTTGTACTAAAAGTTCCATATGCTTAATAAGGGTATCATGTCTATCATAACCTTCAGATGACATGATTTCCTTAATATCACTAAGGGGAAAGTCTAATTCTTTAAAAAATAAAATTTGCTGTAGAGTTTCCAAGTCTTTTGCATTATAAATACGGTATCCGGCATCAGTTGTTTCGCTCGGATGCAGAAGTCCAATTTGGTCATAGTAATGTAATGTTCGAACTGTGACCCCTGATAGCTTTGCTACTTCGTTAATTTTCATATCACTTTCCCTCCGGAACTACGTTATTTGTAGATTGGCTTTCTTAGCATTCTTAACCCCCTCGATTGCAAGCTCGAAATCTTGTAAAACAACTTTACAACCAATTCCTTCTCTGTTTAGTGCATAAGTAGCTGCATTAATAATTACATTTAAAATCTCCGCACCGGACAAACCTTCTGAGTGACATACAATGTGATACAGCTCTTCGTCAGTAATGTTTTTCGGATATTCTTTAGGAAGCATTTTCTGATAAAGCTGCATTCTGCCTTGTTCCGTGGGTAATGGCATTTCAATATGTCCTATGATACGACGTACAAAAGCACTATCATAGTTAGACATAAAGTTGGTTGCAAAAAGTGTTACTCCTTTAAAGGAATCTAGTTCAAGCAGCATAACAGAGCGGCTGACATTCACGGCATGGTCTGTGCTTTGATTTACATTTGACAGTCTTTTCCCTAAAATAGAATCTGCTTCATCAAAAAATAGAACGGCATCATTTTCCTTTGCAAAATGAAAAGCTTCCTTAATGTTTTTTGGGGTTTCTCCTACAAATTTGGACTCAATTTCTGCGTAGTTTACACGAATCATTTGTTTTCCTAAAGCATTTGCAATTGCTTCGGCAGTAACAGATTTACCTGTTCCCGGAGGTCCATATAAGTTAATAGCTGTCCGCCCACCGCTTAAATCTACCTTACCCAAACCAAAATTTTCATATAATACTTGGTGCAGTTTTACTTTCTGTAACAGGCTATCTATCTGTTGTCTAGTTACTTGCGGAAGTACTAAATCTTCCAAAGTTTTTTGGGGTGTTTCTAATACAAATGGTGTATCAGCCTTATCCTTTTGCAATAATGGTGATATAAATCGTTCATTTACATTTTTATTATTCATTTCGTTACTCCTTCAGTTGTAATTCTTGCGATTCGAGCCATTTTGTGGCTAATATGTCAGCATAATATGCAATAGAATCCCCAAAAAAATCTGGAAGCTCAGGATCGATTTTTTCATAATAATTACGAAATTCCGATTCGTTTTTATACATATTTCCTAGGTTTTCGATTATCTCAATTGACGGTTCGTAAAAATAATAAAGTTGCTCATGCCATATTCTGACACGCTCCTGAACCTCTGGAGAATCCATTGAAGCACCTTCATGCATTAATTGTGCAATTACTTTATAGTTTTCATCCATTGCTTGTAACACCAAATCTCGTTGGTCATTTGTATAGCTTTTCCATAATTCGATTGAGCTTTCTGCTCGTTCGCCCCATCGTTTGATAGCTTCAGTCTCATATTGGTCCATTACCTGTTTGGTATTTTTAGTTTTAATCATTTTCTACATTCTCTTTCTGATATTGATATTCTTGAAATTTTTATATCCCTTACTTTGAATATTAACTCTACAAACAAGATGAATTATACACTATCACGTAACGTCAGAGTCAAGAGGGAATAAAAAAATTTTTTCATGATTTATATCTATAAAGAGAATTACAATTCGTACATAAAGTAGAAATATTTAATAATTATGGTGGAAGGGATATGTAACAGGGGCGATCATCTCGCCCCTTTATCTCTGTTCTGGTAAGGTCGGTTGGAGTTCTGCCTGTCAGCTTTTTCCTGATACCGCTGTAGCTTTTCGTGCATGGTTTCGGCTTTTGGAGTGGTTTGTTCTCCAAAGTCTTTTTCCCACTTGGCACATTCTTTCTGATATGCGTCTGTGGCACGCTGTGCGGTATAGAATGCTGTGTAGAAATCCTGCACCGTTGCAAATC
>JAEDHT010000011.1 GCA_016296885.1 Clostridiaceae bacterium
GCCTCGGTGGACTTTCACCACAGAGCATTGATATGCCCGTCATACAACAAAGGCGCCCTGTGCTCACTAGGAACACAGGGCAAACCTATTTTTAAAAGTTATACTATAATTTTAATCAAAACATTCCAAGGTCAGCAATATATTTTTGGATAGAAACTACGTCTTCCATGTTTACCTTGCCATCGAATGTAGTATCAGCATTAGCATCTCTGCCTGCTGGTAAATCTTCGAGCTCAGCGATAACTCTCTGTAGGAGAACAACGTCCTCCATGTTTACCTTACCGTCGAGGTTAGGATCGCCAAGGAATACAATCTCAGATCTGTTACGTACACGAAGTCTGTGTAAGTAAACCGGCTCAGCAGCTGATGTGTCAACTGTGATAGAAGATAAGCCAATTGCGCTGATAGGCATACCTACTGCAATATTGTCAAGTCCCTTATAAGATGACATGATATAACCATCAATGAAGATTCTTGCTTCGTTGCCATCTTCGTCCTTAACCATGATTGTTTCTAGAGCGCCATCAGAAGAATTGTGAAGCTCAGTAACAACACCCTTAACCATAAGCAATGAACCGAGTTTCTCGTCGCTCATAGCTTCCTTGCATGATACAAGCTCTGGCTTGATTGGGTTAATGCTCTCATCTACAAGAGATATAGATGAAACCTTAAGCTCACGCTCACCATTGTAGCTAGCTGTAACACCGGATACACGAACCTTCTGACCTATCTGGAAGTTGCCGTCTACCGGGAAGATATTGATACCGGCTGTATCATCCTGAGCATAGATACAATCAAAGAATGCTGTATCCTTGTCATATCCGGATGCGTTAGATGTAACGATACCCTCGATTGTAAACTTGAGACCTTCGTCTGCTGCCTGAACGTCAGCAATATCTGTGATTACTGGCTCTGGAACGATCATATCAATGATGTTCATAACCATCTGATAGTTAGAGTTCTGCAAGCTGTAGATGTTGTCTGGGTCGAGCTTAACTTCAAATGTGGAGAAGAATGTAACACCACTTACTAAGCACCAGCCACCACCTGGCAATGTTTCGCTTGTCATAATAGCAACATTACCCATATCAACTGTTACTTTGTCTGCATCGTAATTTGGAACATAATCACTGCCTGTGAAGTTCTCAGAATAGCTTGCACCCCATGTAGTTGGGTTACCAACAACAACTGGCTCAGCGTTTTCACCCAAGATAACAGGTGCGCCATTGTAACAGCTAAAGCTGTTATTTGTGGTCTCAAGAATACCTGCTGCAAATGGGTTGTCATAGTTGTAGTTGTCTGTATCTGTGAAGTAGATACGATATGCTTCGTTAGCCTTTTCTTCATTATCTACTACAATACCGGCTGCAATTCTTGATGTAGCGCCAACTGCCTCAAGAATACCGTTTGTGATAGCACTTGCTCTCTGCTCTGGAATGCATGTGCCTGTATCCTGACCATTGTCTGTTGGGTCGCCTCTATCTGACTTAGAACAAATAATGAGGTTACCGCCGTTATCAGCATACTTCTTAAGAGCATCTAGCTCAGATTGCTTATAAAGTACATCCGAAAGATCTGTATTGTAGCTTCTGAATGGAACTGTAAGGATATAGATAGCAAAATCCTTAATCTTGTCGAATGTGATTTCGTCCTTTATGTAGCTTGCACGGATTCCATGATTTGCAAACAATTCGATCATTGCAGCATCAGAACCTGCATAGTTACCGCTAACATAGAAGTTAGCATGACCATAATCGATACCAACATTGATAACCTCTGATGGATCGAGAACATCAATATCAAGATTTGCTGTAAACACATACTTAACGCCGTCAAGTGATGCATTAACTGTTACAGTAATTGTCTGATTACCAAGCTTCTCAGGAGTGAGGACATAATCTACTGTGCCCTCTACACCATTAGCAACTGTTGGCAAACCGGAAGAAACTGTTTCGTATTCTTCACCATCAACAGAGTAAACCATGCTGTCGATCTTAAGATCTGTAGTTTCATAGTTGAAGAATGTTGTTGTAAGATTGAGGCCTTCGCCCTTAACTGCGATTGGTGAGCCAGCCTCAAAGCTTGTAACACCAATTTTTAGAACATCGCTTGTCCATACAGGAGCAGTTACAGCGATTTCTTTATCACTTTGAACTACCTTAATGTAGTAGTAAGAATAATTGTTATCAAGAGTTACGTCGATAGTAGCACTGTTAGTGTCAACATCCTCTGAGTAAACTTCGATACCACCGTTTGCTATAACAGAAACGTGACCGATCTTTTCGTTATCTGGATCGTTGATGTCAGCAACAATGTGTACCTTATCGCCTACATCGCTGAGAACTGAACCCATAATGCTGTCATTGAGATAGTAGTAAATCTCAAGATTCTGGTCTTCTGTAGAGAAAACTCTCATATCCTGCAATGCATCATATATGCCCTGCTCTGAGAAATCGTCAGTAATGATACATGTACGTGCTGTGTTAGCGTTACCCCAAACACCCTTATGGTTATCCTGGTTGTTTGTAGGTGCTACGTGCCAGCCCTTATCAAGAGCAAGTGTGTAATACTCGTAGCTTGGGAAGTAAGATGAACCACCGATTGCGCCTTCGCCGTTACCAACTTCGATAAGTGTGATTCTCTCATCAATTTGTGGATCCCAATATGCAAAGTCTGCGAATGTACCAAATGTAGTACCTGGGTGGTTAAACTGAGAAATTGTTGCAGGATGATCTTTAAGTAGCTCATAATAAGCCTGCATACCTGCATCGTTAGCCTTATTGTTAAGCTCTTTGTTGTTTCTTGAAACAAAACCGGTTGTATTAAATGTGTTCATATGTCCAGGACCACCTGACCATGTCATTTCATAACCGTATAAGAAAATCTTATCGCTTTGCATTTGGTTGTATTCAACTGCGGTAGCCTTAGCCTCTGCCCACTTACCATTACCGCTGGATGCATCGTCCATTGTGCCAAGTGCATCTGCTGAGTCAAAATAGTTTGAGTGGTCTGTAACTGCTAAGAAGTCTACGTTTTCGTAATCATCCAAGCCCAAAACGTGCTCATAAGCATCTTCAAGTGTACCTGCACCGTCAGAATACTCAGCTGTGTGAGCGTGAATCTGACCTGCATAGATAGAAAGGCTGGATTCTCCGATTGTGAATGCCCACTGATAAGTTGCTGACTGGCCATCCTTACGAGTTACTGTTGCAACAGCTCTTACCTTGCCATCTACAAAGTCTTTCTTAGGTGTGCAAGTAGCTGTGTTGCCGGAAACGATAACACTTGCCTCTTCACCATTGAGTGTAAGGGAAGCTGTTGGATTTGAACCAGCGTTTTCAAAATCAAATGAAATTGAAGGTCTCTTGTCTTTACCGGTAGCACTGTTTGCTGCCGGGGAAACATTTATGATTCTTGGAACATCATTGATTTCTATAGAAGCCTTTTCTTTAGACTCGTTACCTACTGCATCAGATGCTACAAATGTGAGCTCTATAGCAGCTACTCCTGACTTAATGTCAGCGCCTGGAATTGTAGCTTCATATGTACCTGCTACAGCTGTTTCCTTCATCTCAAGTGATTTAGAAACAGAGCCGACTTTATAGTCGAGCTTCATATCTGTAACTGCTACATTATCTTCTGCAGAAACAGTTACTTTGTAATCCTTGCCAACCTCTGCAGGAGAATACTTAGGAACTGAAATAACAGGAGCTTTGCTGTCATTCTTAAGAACATAGTCTTTAGAAGAACCTACACGAAGCTGACTCTTTCCTTCATGAGCAGATGCACATGCGTATAGATCAAGCTCCTCACCTACTCCGATACCGGAGGTTTTTGCACTCTTGAAAATTGTCATTGTATCGCCGTTTTTGTCTTTGATTTCAGATACAACGTTGTCTGCAACTGCATTAACCTTAACATTCTTGAGCTTGATATATGCTGAAAGATTATAATCAGATTCAAGTTCGGATATACTGTCATACTCCAACGCCGGAATAAGTTCTACATCTTCTGCCGATTTGAACTTATCGCTGGAAACGATAGATGTAAGCTCCGGAAGACCTTTGTAGGTAGTTTTTGTTGCATTAATCTTAACAACATCGCCTATGCTGTAGCTGTCGAGCGAGTTGTAAACAACAAGTGCAACTACTTCGCCATCGATAACATCTTCGATGATTGCTGTGTTTAGGTTATCGTTGTTACCATAACGATAAACCAACTGTCCCAATACTGTGACAACATTCTCGTCTGTTTCTGCAAGAGCATCTTTAATGCTGATTGCATCGGCAGCTGTGAGGTCGCCATTGGTAATTGGGTCATCAGACTGTGCTGATGCTGATATTGCGCCGCCGCATACTGTCATTGAAATTGTCATCAATGATGCAAGCAATACAGACAAAATGCGCTTACCATAATTTTTTGCCATGATAAATTTCTCCTTTGAAATAAAATTTTGTGGTCTTTTGGCGAAGACCGTTTTTTCGTCTTAACGTATGCTAAGACATTATAGCACAACTTTACATTGCACGATAATTATACCACGTAAATATAAAATTGTCACTATTATTTTTAATTTTTGTAAATTTAACACATAAAAACATTTTCTTATTTATTACATTTGACGGATAATAGTCTTTTTTTACATTTTTATTCAAAATCCCGCATTAAATTTTACTTAATATGATTGATTAATTTCAAGATATAATGTATAATATTGTGGAATTACTTATATATTCGGTGTAGATCGTGATGATAAAAACTTTCTTGTGAGGTCTGGTATGGGCGACTTTAAATTAGGTTGTGTGGTGATGGCAGCTGGCAACTCCGTGAGATTTGGCGATAACAAGCTTTTGGCAGATTTTGACGGAAAACCCTTAGTCGAAAATGTTCTGGATATTATACCATCAGAATGCTTTGAGAAAATCTATGTGGTATCTCAATATGACGAGGTTATTGCAATCGCAAAAAGCAAAGGTTTTGACACAATAATTAATAATCATCCGGAACACGGAATAAGCCACACCATAAAGCTCGGCACAAAAGAAATGCTAGGCTGTGATGCTGTAATATATATCGTCTCCGATCAGCCACTTTTGACAAAAAACAGCATTAAAAACCAAATTAAATTTTATTTAAAAAACAGAGATAAAATTGTCGCAATGGGCAACAACGGAAAACGTGGGAATCCATGCATTTTCCCTAAAAAATATTTTGAAGAGCTTCTGAATCTCAAAGGAGACACCGGAGGAAGCGCCGTTATTAAAAATAATATAAATGATTTACTCATATACAATATCGATTCTTATGAGCTGATTGATGTAGACACAAAATCAGATCTTGAAAAGGTAAAAAATAAGGAGGAGCTATGTCAACATTCATTGTAAACGGTAAAAGCTTTACCGTAGAAAAAAATCAGAAATTAATCAGATTTCTTCGTGATGAACTTAGGCTGACATCTGTAAAAGATGGATGCAGTGAGGGAGCCTGTGGCACTTGCACTGTAATAGTAGACGGCAAGGCAGTGAGAGCTTGCATACAGCAAACAGATAAGCTAGACGGAAAGAGCGTTCTCACCGTAGAGGGGCTTAGTGAATTTGAAAAAGACGCCTATACATTCGCATTTGGTGAGGCTGGCGCTGTGCAGTGCGGTTTCTGCATACCGGGCATGGTTATGTGTGCAAAAGCACTTCTGGATGTTAACCCAGACCCAACAGAAGAAGAAATTGCATATGCTCTGCGTACAAATATCTGTAGATGCACCGGTTATGTAAAGATAATTAAAGCTGTGAAGCTAGTTGCAAAAATTATCAGAGATGGAAAAATCCCAGTACCTGATAACAACTGGAAAGTAGGCTCACGTGTACATAGAATAGATGTTCGTGAAAAGGTAACAGGAACGGGAATTTATCCTGATGACATTTATATGGATGGTATGATATATGCATCCGCTGTGCGTTCACAATATCCCAGAGCCATAGTAAAGGCAATCCACACAGATGCCGCAAAATCACTGGACGGCGTTGTTGGAATTTTTACAGCTGATGATATTCCGGGCAAAAACAAGGTAGGACACCTTGTAAAAGACTGGAACACTATGATAGCTGTCGGCTCTATGACTCATTATCTGGGTGATGCTATCTGCATAGTGGCTGCAGAAACTCAGGAAATACTCGAACAAGCCAAAAAACTGGTCGAAGTGGAATATGAAGTTCTTGAATTTGTGAAATCTCCATACGAAGCAATGGCAGAAAATGCTCCGCTTGTACATCAAAATGGTAATCTACTGGCACATAAGCACGTAAGCAGAGGTAATGCTGTGGAGGCTATAAAAAACTCTGACTTTGTTATTTCGGAGAGCTTTTCCACACCTTATACTGAGCACGCATTTTTAGAGCCTGAATGTGCTGTTGCATACCCACATGAAGGTGGAGTGATGATATTATCAACTGATCAAAGTGCCTATGACACACAGCATGAAACCGCACCAATGCTTGGCCTGCCTATGGACAAGGTTTGGGTGCAAAATCAGCTTGTTGGCGGTGGCTTCGGCGGAAAGGAAGATGTAACTGTTCAGCATCTCTCCGCTCTTGTGGCATATCTGACCAAAAGACCTGTAAAAATGAAGCTCACTCGTGCAGAGAGTATACTCATACATCCAAAGCGTCACCCAATGGATATGAAATTTACATTAGGCTGTGATAAAAACGGAATTATACAGGGAGTTAAGGCTGAGGTAATCGCTGATACAGGTGCTTATGCATCACTTGGCGGTCCTGTATTGGAAAGAGCTTGCACACACGCAGCCGGTCCATACAACTATCAGAATTTTGAAATAGATGGATATGCTTATTATACAAACAATCCTCCGGCAGGCGCTTTCAGAGGATTCGGTGTTACTCAAACCTGCTTCTGCATAGAAACACTGCTTAACCAAATGGCAGACAAGGTGGGTATATCGCCATGGGAGATAAGATATAGAAACGCCATTCGTCCAGGTCAGGTGCTTCCAAATGGACAGATCGTGGATGATTCCACAGGTCTTGTAGAAACTCTAGAGGCCGTAAAAGAACAATATGACAATGCAAAGTATGTCGGCATAGGCTGTGCAATGAAAAACGCCGGTGTGGGTGTTGGTATACCGGATACCGGTCGTGTGCGATTACTTATAAAAGATAACAAAATTCATATTTTGGCTGGTGCATCATGCATTGGTCAGGGACTTGGAACTGTGCTTGTGCAGATAGTGTGCGAATCTACAGGAGTATCTGTAGATGATGTGGTATATAATAGATCAAACACTTTTGAAGCACCGGACTCCGGCACAACATCCGGATCACGTCAAACTCTATTTACCGGTGAGGCTTGCAGACGTGCTTGTGAAGACCTTGCAAAAGCATTGGAGAGCAAGTCACTTGGTGAGCTTGAGGGTGATGAGTTCTATGCAGAGTATCTTGGTAAGACCGATCCTCTCGGAGCAGACCTTCCAAACCCTGTAAGTCACATAGCATATGGCTATGCCACACAGATCGTCATTCTTGATGATGATGGAAAGATAAAAAAGATAGTGGCTGCTCATGATGTGGGCAAGGCTATCAATCCATTATCTTGTGAAGGACAAATAGAGGGTGGTGTGGTTATGTCTATGGGATACGCACTCACAGAGCGTTATCCCATTGTTAACTGCAAACCTACTGCAAAATTTGGAACACTGGGATTGTTAAAATCTAATCAGATACCGGAGATTGAGGCTATCGTAGTAGAAAAAGAAGGGCTAAACCTTGCATATGGTGCTATTGGTATTGGTGAGATCACATCCATTCCTACAGCCCCTGCTATATCGGATGCATATTTTAGATATGATGGTAAGTTGAGAACCTCTCTTCCACTCTCAGATACTCCTTACGCTAAAAAATAAACAACATATAAATACAAAATGGCTGGTTGTCAACATAACCTACAACCAGCCATTTTTTAATTTTATCCAATATCTACTATAATTTAGACCTGTTCAGCAGTCATGCAGAGAATGATTCCACGTACCTAATCTCTTACACACAAGAACATCATTATCGGAATCACTACGAGAAGTCCATATGCCAGCTTGAACAAATGTTGCACGATTTGCGCCTCTGGTACTAATTCTTTTGCTGTGGCAAACAGGATTTTCTCTCCGAGTTCCTTTTAGTTTGTGTTTTTCAAATCTCGTCCATTGGTGAGTGCTGTGCTGTGACAGCCTGTCACACAAATAAGCCACCGGAAACCGATTCCAATTGCTCATCATTTAGTTCAGTAGTCTCGTTATTCTTTTTAGGGTCAATCATTAGTAATTCTCCTCTCTTTTTGTTTCTGTCTATACACACGATGCAAATATGTATCTTTTGTAGCCAGATTCATCAATTTTTTATCGCTGCTTCTTAACAACACTTATTTATACGAATAACTGCGAAGCAGGGCCAACTTTTTTAAAAAAAATTTTTTCTAAATTTTGTTTATGTTGCAGGCGCGATTTGTCGTAATTTCCTGACCGCGCATCACAATTAGTCAGGACAATCTGTAGGTAATGGACATGGTATCTCAAGCTCAGCTTTATGAAATACTGCTGTAGATGGTTTCCCAAAATCGCGATCAATAGCTCTCCAATTGCAAAACTTTCGCTCGGACAAAAGCCACCAGCGACCGATTCCAGTTGCTCGTCATTTAGTTCAGTAGACTCGTTATTCTATTTTAGGGTCAATCATTGATAATTTCCCTCTTTTTTTCTGTCTATGTAATCTAAACAAAAGAGAGGTATAAATATGATAGATTTATTTATTTATTTCTTCCTATCATAAATCAGTTATTTTTTGTTGTGAATACAATTTCTTTTGTTTTGTGAACGATACATTAAATGATGGTCGCTAAACTATCAATTTAATGTGCCGTCTCTTGATTACATACATATTATAGCACACTGTTATCAGTTTACCAAATGTTTTTTATTATTTTTTATAAAATTTGCTATTGCTTCGTGAAGTGGCGTACTATATGAAATTCCCATACTATCACAAATTTCTTTATATTCCTCTGCTATTTCATTTCTTTCCCTAACAATTATTTGTGTATAAGTTCGTTTATTATATTCATTATTTGACTTAAATCCAGTTCTTTTAGCATATTCTCGCTGCCGTGCATTTTTTCGCTCTCGCGCTTCTTCTTTTGTGTATTTTTTCTGTGCCATATTTATCACCTATCTACCGCTTATAATTCCTTTGTCTTGTTCTAATATTTCTTTATAATAAACACATTGGGCACATAATTCAAACTTTGGTAAACTGAATTTTTCTATAACACAATCTCCATTAAATATTGTTGTATTGCATTACAGTACAAATTCAGTGACAAATTAACAATTAGAGATACTTCCGCATGATCTTTTCGATGCGTTTTTGATTTTGTTTAATTATCCACTGCGTTCTTTCTTTATCATTCATATTTGAGTTGGGCTTTGATGGTGTGCATCTATCAATTAAACCAGCAATTCCATAAATTGCTCCAATACCAAGCAAAATTAAAACTGGCATTACGGATCACCTGGCTTTCTATTTTTTAAATATTTTCGTCTTGCCTTTTCGTCTGGCAAAGATAATAAGTACTTCGTGTGTTTGTCTAAATCCTCAATTGGAGGTGATGGTGGTGTCAAAGCTTGTTTGATACCATATACCGCCCATACGAGTAAAATCAAAACAACTGCTACAAGATACATAATATCACCTACACTCTCTCATGTTTTTTTCTGTTTTAATTTTAACATATCAAAATTGCTTTATCAAGTGTTTCTCCTCTCTTTTTTCTGTCTTTATACACAATGCAAATATGCGTCTTATGCAACTAGATTCATCAATTTTTATATCACTATTTCCTAGTGACACTCATTTATACAAATAATTTCGGAGCATGGCAAACTTTTTTAAAAAATTTTATTTTTTCTGCATTTTATTTATGTTTTGGCGTAATTTGTCGTAATCGCTTGAACGCTCATCAGGATTCGCAGGTAACATTTAGACTTAAGCAATTTGGATAATCAGGCATACGATTTTCATTATAAAGTCATTCTTGTCTAAAAACAGTAGCAGAAACGCTTAGGAACGCTATCAAGAAATTCAAGAATACAAGGAATTATTAGGTGATGAGTTACAAGATTCCAACTTTGTATTCTGTAACGCAAATAAAAAATAACAAAATGGTCTTGCCATTTTCTATTTGGTATCATTAGACTTGAAAATAAAAAGGCTGTCGTAAATCCAAAATGGATGAGCGACAGCCTCTTTGATTTTAAATTATTTATGAGGAACCACCTTTTTTTCCTCGCCACGAATAATTCTACCTATATTGCTCCTATGCCTGATAATTACCAGAGAAGAAATAACAAATGAAATAACACAAGTTATTATTAGATATATCAAAGAGCAAATTCCCAGTTTATATAAAATAAAAAAGTTTATAAAAAACGTAGCTAGAAAGAATGCGGCTGCGGCACATATAGATCCTAATGAAACTAACTTACTGATAAAAAATACAGTAAAGAATACCGCAACTGCTATTAAAAACACTCTATAGTCAACCATAAGTAAGACAGCAGCACTTGTAACAACGCCCTTTCCGCCTCTAAATCCATAATATAAAGGATACATATGGCCTAATACACAGAATAATCCACATATATACTTAGCCAAAGAAACATACTCTTTATTCCCTATACTATAATGGAGTACAATCCATGTTACAGCAATAGGTAAGACAGCCTTAAAAAAATCACCTATAAATGTGATCGTAGCCTGTTTTTTTCCTACTGATCTAAGCATATTAGTAAAGCCAGCATTACCGCTGCCCATTGTGCGTATGTCTGCCTTTCCTGACAGACGTGTGATTAGGAGCGAAAAATTAATACTTCCGCATAAATATCCTGCTACAGCTACAATAACAAGCTGCCAAAGATTGCTTAATAAATAATCTGAAAATTGAATCATCTAAGCCTCCGATCACTTCTCGCTTCTCTCACGTATTACAAAGCGAATTGGCGTGCCGGTCATACCAAAGGTATCTCTTATCCTATTTTCAAGATATCTCTGATACGAGAAGTGAAACAACTCCGCATTATTAACAAAAAATACAAATGTGGGTGGCTTAACAGAAGCCTGAGTCATATAGTATATCTTTAATCTTCTGCCCTTATCTGTAGGTGGTTGCACCTTAGCCGTAGACTGTGCCAGAAGGTCATTAAGCACACCTGTTTTAATTCTCATATTGCAATATGAAGAAACTGTGCGCACCATTTCAAGCAATTTATCTATCCTTTGTCCGGTCATAGCTGATATAAACATAATTGGAGCATATGACATAAAGGAAAAATCGTTTTCAAGCTTTTTTCTGAATTCCTGCATAGTTTTTCCGTCTTTTTCGACTGCATCCCACTTGTTCACTGCGATAATGCAACCCTTTCCTGCCTCGCAAGCAAGTCCTGCAACCTTGCTATCTTGCTCTGTAAAGCCCTCAGTAGCATCTATCATAATAACGCAAACATCGCTTCTTTCTATTGCCATTTTCGCACGCAAAATACTGTATTTTTCGATATCATTAGTTATCTTACTTTTGCGCCTGATACCCGCTGTATCTGTAAAACGGAATTTTCCAAATGGTGTTTCTGCCAAGGAGTCTATGGTATCTCTTGTTGTACCGGCAATATTAGACACTATACATCTATTTTGTCCCAAAATTTTATTTATTAGAGATGATTTACCTGCATTTGGCTTGCCAATAACAGCAACCGAGATAAAATCATCCTCTTCCTCGTCTTCGCTAACCTCAGGAAGATGTTCATACACAGCCTCCAGCAAATCGCCTGTGCCATGACCATGCACTGATGATACCTGAATAGGATCACCTAATCCAAGATTATAAAATTCCCAAAAATCTGCTGGTGGCTCACCTATAGAGTCACATTTGTTTACACAGAGCACTACCGGTCTTCCACTCTTTTGCAACATAGATGCAACATCCATATCACTTGACACAATACCTGTTTTAACATCTACCACAAAGATTATTACATCTGCTGCATCTATGGCAAGCTGAGCTTGCTCACGCATTTGTTTTGGTATTATTTCTTCACTTCTCGGCTCTATACCGCCTGTATCTATAAGGCTTATCTTTCGATTTTGCCATTCACATTCTCCGAAAATTCGGTCACGAGTAACACCGGGAGAATCATCTACAATTGATAGTCTGTGACCTATAAGCTTGTTAAATAATGTGGATTTTCCTACATTCGGTCTTCCCACAATAGCAACAACCGGCTTTGACATAATTCTCTACCTCCCTATTATTTATAATTTATCTGCAAGCTATCATCTTATACCTAAAATTGCTTTTAAAAGCTGTTCTCCGTCGTTTTCGACAGGAGTTATTTTTACATTCAATTCTTCTTCTGCCTGTATCAGGGTGATATCATCAAGAAACTTATCCTGTTCGTGTCTCAACATGACAGAAGGTATCAAGAGTTCTTCTCCCAAATCGTATGGCTTGAGCTGGGCTATCAGATCCTGCCCTGTTATCAAGCCTGACACGTTTATTTTTTCACCAAAAAAGTTATTTACAATCGGGATATGCTGAATTTTTATATTGCTATATTTAGCCTCGCACATATCATACAATTTACGCATATATGGTGCCACAGATACCCCACTGGCACAAGTGATTATTCTATCCCTGTTCAATTTAAAATCACAATACTCCAGTGCATCTGTGAACTCTTCACGCATAAGCGCAATAAGTCCTACGCCATTATCAAGCTGTCCAAAATCACCATAATACTCAGCATCAGGAATAGGCAAATCTGCGTAAATAAAAAATTCATCAGCAGCATACACTATTCTCTCACCGTACTTTTCCAGAAATTTTTCACCATAACTATTTATTAGTTCAAGCGTCTCTAATGCTGATTGTTTATCGTAGGATTCAAGAGGATATAGTCCCTCTCTATATTTTGTAAGCCCTACAGGAACAACTGCGACGCACTCCACAGCGGGATACAGCTTCTCCAAATCTGTAATAGTTCTTTCCAGCTCTTTGCCGTCATTTATACCACGACATGATACTATCTGGCAATTAAGCTTGATTCCCGCATCTGCAAAACGCTTCATAACATTTAATGCTTCGCCTGCAAATCTGTTGTTAAGCATCTTGCATCTTAGCTCAGGATTTGTGGTTTGGACAGATATATTAATTGGGCTTAAGTGCTTATCTATTATTCTGTCTATTTCGTGCTCGGTCAAATTCGTAAGCGAAACATAGTTACCAAACAAAAAAGATAATCTGGAATCATCATCCTTAAAATAAAGTGTTTCACGCATACCGGGAGGCAACTGATCCACAAAGCAGAAAATACACTTATTACAACAATGATGTTGCTTGTCCATAAGGTATGTTTCAAACTCCATGCCAATCTCTTCATATTCATGCTTTTTAATGGTATAATCTACAACTTCACCATCTGGTTTCTGCACACGAACTTCAAGCCTAGTGCCTATTTGATAAAATCTGTAATCGAGAACATCAACAATATCATTACCATTAATACTAAGCAATATATCAAGCGGGGATATTCCTACCTTTTGGGCTTGGCTACCAAGCTCTATAGACTTTACTACTACTGACATTGACTATAACCTAAGACACAGCAATTAGATTTAGTTTGTAAACAACAAACAAAATCTGCAATGTGTATCGTTCCTTTCTAGCTAAGTGTAAAAAACCTCGCCTAATAAAAACAGAGGAAGAATGATCCTCCTCTGCTTTAACGCTTTTCATTAAATTATGCGTCCATTTTGATAACTTCTCTGCCATTATAGAATCCGCAAGCTTTGCAAACTCTATGAGGTGACTTTAATTCGCCACACTTAGGGCAAGTCATAAGAGCAGGAGTATCAAGCTTCCAAACATTGGAACGTCTTTTATTCTTTCTGGCATGTGAATGTTTTCTCTTTGGTACTGCCACAATGAGCACCTCCTTAAGCAAAATTAATGATACAAAGAAAAGCAAAAAGCTAATCCTTAATTCAAAAGCTGTTTAAGAACCTCTAATCGAGGATCTGTCCGATCTTTGTTGCAACTGCACTTGTCATTGTTTAAGTTTTTTCCACATACAGCGCAAAGACCTTTACAATCATCTTTACACAAAAACTTACTCGGCATATCTAAAATAATATCCGCTGTAACAAGCTCGTCAAGCTCCAATTCATAATCGGGAGTCTCGATATATTCGTCATCCGAATCACCACTTAACGTGAGCACTAATATATGCTCAAAATGATTCGTGATGTTGCGTTCAAACTCATCACCACAACGATCACAGCAACCATGATAAACAAAGCTAGTATCCAAATACAGCTTCACAAGACCTGCTCTGTTCTCTGCCATTGCGTGAACCTCCACAGGCGAAGCAATCGGACAAGCTCCATTGATGGATAAATCTGACAAGTCGAGAAGATAATCAACCTGTTTTTTACTGTTTTGAGAAACGAAAACATCTCGCAAATTAAATAACATATTGCACCTCTCGAACGCACACATATCAATTAAACGCTTCTGCTATTATAAGCTAATTATGCGAAATTGTCAATCTTTTTTTGCATTTATTGTCAAATAATTCGTAATTATTTTAGCCAAAGTATGACAAACGGGTTTTCATATGCCGGCCAGAAGGAATATATCTTGTAACCGGCAACAACTGTTTTAAAAAACATAAGCACAATAGATGCAACTATACCCGCTATTGCTATTGTAGAATTAGGATGGTACATACACACAAAAGTGAAGAATAACGAATGAAGTATATATTCCACAATCGAAGCAACCTTTGGCAAAAACAAGAGAATCAGAAAAAATATGCACATAGCCAAAAGTGTTACTTTCTTCTTGCTAACCAATATAAGAAAAACAAAATCCATAGGTACAATGCTTGCTATAAACGGTAATAAAACCTTAAAGAAAGAAAAATATAAAAACTTGTTTGTATCTTGTATACTTAATTGTGACTTATATAATAGTTGAAAATAACTCACTATATTTGTCATCTAATTCTCACCTACTCTGCAAATGTTCTTAAACATAAATTCATCAAAGCACATCAAAGCCACAGTCTACTACGGCTTTCTTCAATACTATGATATCCACATTTTCCGGTGCTGTTATATAAGCGCATTTCTCATCCAGATTAACTTCAGCCTTTACACCATCAATGCTACATAATGCTTTTTCTACAGTCATCTTACAATGATTGCAGGACATCCCGCTTATCATAAGCTTGTACTTTTTCTCCATAATTAATTCCTTCTTTTCATTATTATATAAGCCTTTGTTATTTGTTTCGTTTTCCAAATTATCTTGCGAAGATTTCTCATTCAAATTAGTTTGATGCACACCATGTGCTTCTACACCATCTAGAGCTGACTGCAATGTTATTTGATTTGGTACGTTATCATTTACTGCATCAAGATCTAATGGCATTACATCGTCAAACTCTGTAGATTCAGCTCGCTTACCCTTTGCAGAGGTTATCTCCTTTGGTTTAAATCTTCTCAGCCTTAAAGCATTGCTAACTACACACACTGACGAAAGGCTCATAGCAAGTGCTGCTAACATAGGACTTAGTAGACCCAATGCAGCCAGCGGTATACTTACACTATTATAAATCAAAGCCCAAAATAGATTTTGTTTTATATTTTTTATTACAGCCTTGCTTAATGATATAGCTGTTACAGCATCCATTAGGTCACTCCTGATAAGAACGATGTCAGCAGACTCAAGAGCAACATCGGTGCCTGCGCCAATGGCTATTCCCACATCAGCGGCTGCAAGTGCCGGTGCATCGTTTATTCCATCACCTATCATAGCAACAGTTCTGCCATCTCGCTTAGAAGCATTTACTACCTTTTCTTTCTGATAAGGTAGTACATCAGCAACTACATCTTTGATTCCCACTATTCTTCTGATTGCCTGAGCAGTCACCTTATTGTCACCGGTGAGCATTATTGTTTCTAATCCCATTCTTTGAAACTGAGTTATGGCAGCCCTGCTTGTAGGCTTAACAGTATCAGAAAGTGCGATTATACCTAACATTCTGCTCTCATCACAGTAATAAAGGCAGGTTTTCCCCTCTAGTGCAAGCTCTTCAGCCAAAGCTTTGAAATTAGTAACATCTATGCCCAGCTTACCCATAAGCTTTACGTTACCACCGTAAAATTTTCTGCCTTCTATTAGAGCGCAAACTCCCATTCCAGGAATTCTCTCAAAACTTGTAGTCTTAAAAATCGGTATTTTTTTGCTATTTGTATATTCGCACACAGCCTCTGAAAGAGGATGCTCTGAATTTTTCTCAATTGATGCAGCAAGCGCCAACAAATGATAATCCTTCATAGGGTTTATCGGCCTAACATCGGTAACGCTTGGTTTACCCTCTGTTATAGTTCCTGTTTTGTCCACTACTATAGTTTTTATCTTATGAGCAATCTCCAAAGCTTCTGCGCTCTTTATAAGAATTCCATATTCGGCGCCTTTGCCTGTGCCTACCATAATCGAGGTAGGTGTGGCAAGCCCTAATGCGCATGGGCATGAGATTACAAGCACTGATATTCCGTTTTTAAGAGCAGTAGAAAAGTCTTTTGACACTATCATCCAAACCACAGCTGTTATGAGTGCTATCACGATAACAACCGGAACAAAGAAACCCGAAATTTTATCTGCAAGGCGTGCAATCGGTGCCTTACCTGCCGACGCTTCTTCAACAAGCCTGATAATATTTGACAGAGTTGTATCTTCGCCAACCCTGGTTGCCTTCATTTTTACAAAACCTGATTTATTTATTGTTCCACCGGTAAGCTGGTCATCCACTGTTTTATCAACAGGTATACTCTCGCCGGTAATTACAGATTCGTCAACAGAAGCATCACCCTCAATAATAATTCCATCTACAGGGATCAGCTCCCCTGATTTAACACATACTATATCGCCCACTGCTACTTTTTCTATCGGAACAACAAGCTCATTTTCACCGTTAAGAATGACCGCTGTCTTTGGTCTGAGCTCAACAAGTCTTTTTATTGCATCGCCGGTCTTTTCCTTTGATCGTGTTTCGAGAAACTTACCTAAAGTGATAAGTGTAAGGATTGTACCTGCACTCTCAAAATACAAATCCATAGATAATTCATGAATAGCATCCAAATTAAAGAGTGTTAGACTATTGCCTATCATAAAGATATTAAAAATTCCATAAATTATCGCTGCAGACGCACCTATAGCTATAAGTGAGTCCATATTCGGGTGCCCCTTTATCAGAGATTTAAAACCACCTGTAAAATATTTGCGATTAATAACTACTATAGGAAGCACAAGCAAAAATTCAAGAAACGGCATTGCTATTGCATTATTTTCCATAGACATAAACTGCGGCATAGGCACGCCAACCATATGTAGCATAGCTATAACAAAAAGCGGAACAGCAAAAATCAAAGAGTATATAAGCCTCTTTTTCATTATTTCAGTTTCGCCTTTTAGACC
The DNA here is from genome assembly GCA_016296885.1 of Clostridiaceae bacterium. GTDB lineage: Bacteria > Bacillota > Clostridia > Oscillospirales > Acutalibacteraceae > JAEEHZ01. Next base: position 17,593 of record JAEDHT010000011.1, read on the forward strand.
TTTTTTATCCTCTGTCTTGGCTCTAACTCCGGAAAGAGAAGCCTCATATCCTATTTCTGTTACTGCACGGATTATTGTATCATCATTCATACAGCTATCATCATATGCAACCTTCATAACACCGGTCAGAAGATTTACCTCTGCAGACTGCACACCATCAAGTGCGCTTATCGTAGATTGGATGTGACTAGCACATGAAGCGCATGACATTCCGCCAACATCATATTTCTTAATAGTCAATTTCATCCCTCTTTCACATAGAATTGCATAGTACATATATTATAGTGTGATTTTAATCACAAGTCAAGTTATATCTTGTCATTATAATTAAATAAGAAAAGACATTTATTAAAAATGCATTTCATTAAGTATTTTCATATATATGTGTGCTTTTTCTACAAAAAATAATTGACAACAATTTATAAAAATGTTATTATTTGCTTGATGAGGGAAATACATATACCCTCCGAAAATACCATTCCGAAGGGAGTTTTTTAAATGGCAAGAGTATACAACTTTTCGGCAGGTCCATCAGTATTGCCTGAAAAGGTTTTAAAAACAGCTGCTGATGAAATGTTCGATTATAAGGGAAGCGGTCAATCCGTAATGGAGATGTCTCACCGTTCTAAGGTGTATGATTCCATCATCAAAGAGGCTGAGAGTTTGCTTCGTGAAATAATGAATATTCCGGATAATTATAAGGTTCTTTTCCTGCAGGGCGGTGCCTGGTCACAGTTCTCAATGATCCCTATGAATCTTATGACAAAGAGCGGTAAAGCTGATTACGTAGTAACCGGTCAATGGGCTAACAAAGCTCAGCAAGAAGCTTCTCGATATGGTGAAGTAAATGTTGTTGCTTCTTCAAAGGACAAGACCTTTAATTATATTCCAAAGCTTGATCCTTCTAAATTTACAAAAGATGCAGACTATTTCCACATTTGCATAAATAATACTATCTATGGAACTTGCTATCATGAGCTTCCGGATACAGGTGATGTGCCACTAGTGGGTGATATTTCATCATGCATTTGCAGTGAGCCAATTGATGTTACAAAGTTTGGTTTGCTATATGCAGGCGCACAAAAGAACCTTGCACCTGCCGGTGTAACCATCGTTATTGTCCGTGAGGATCTTATCGGGAATGCTATGGACTTTACACCTACTATGTATAACTATAAAACTCATGCTGATAACGACTCTATGTTTAACACACCACCATGCTATACTATCTACGTAATGAAGTTAGTGCTAGAGTGGATTAAAAATGATATTGGCGGTCTTGAAAAAATGAAAGAGAGAAACATAAAGAAAGCTAATATTCTTTATGATTTCCTTGATAACTCTAAGATGTTCAGAGGAACCGTTGTAAAAGAAGATCGTTCTCTTATGAATGTTCCTTTCGTTACAGACAGTGAAGAGTTAAATACAAAATTTATCAAAGAAGCTGAGGCTAATGGCTTTGTAAACCTTAAAGGTCACAGAAGCGTAGGTGGCATGAGAGCATCTATCTACAACGCTATGCCTATTGAAGGTGTTGAAAAGCTCGTTGAGTTTATGAGAAAATTTGAAGAGGAAAACAGCTAATTCAAATCCTGTATATCCAACAAAACTAATAAGGAGTGATAAGATTGTATAATATATTATTGCTTAACAAAATCAGTAAAGTAGGCTTAAACTGCTTTACTGATAAATATACATATAGTGAGGACATCACTGCACCTGATGCTGTTCTTGTAAGAAGCGCTTCAATGCATGACATGGAGCTTCCTGATAGTCTTCTTGCTATTGCAAGAGCCGGTGCCGGTGTAAACAATATTCCGCTAGATAAATGTAGCGAAAAGGGCATCTGTGTGTTCAACACACCCGGAGCAAACGCAAACGCCGTTAAAGAGCTTGTTATCTGCTCATTGTTTATGAGTAGCCGTAAGGTACTTAAGGGTGCAGAATGGGCTCTCACCTTAAAGGGAAATGGCAGTGAAGTTGGCAAAATGGTAGAAAAAGGAAAGAGTGCCTTTGCCGGCCCTGAAATCAAAGGCAAGTCGCTTGGTATTGTTGGAATGGGTGCAATAGGAATGCTCGTGGCACACGCCGCTGAAGCACTCGGTATGAGCATTGTAGCTTATGATCCATTCCTCTCCGAAGAAGGCAAAAAGAAGCTCTCCCCTACCATGAAGTTTACAGATAATCTCGATGAGGTTTATACTGAGTCTGATTATATCACACTTCATGTTCCGCTCAATGACAGCACAAAGGGCATGGTAAATTCTGAAAGCATATCAAAGATGAGAGATGGCGTAAGAATTCTCAATTTCTCAAGAGATGGCCTTGTAAATTCTACTGATATCATTTCTGCACTTGAAAGTGGAAAGATGTCTGCTTATGTTACAGACTTCGTCACAGATGATCTAATTGGTATAGATGGCGTAACAGCCTTGCCACACCTTGGTGCATCCACACCGGAATCAGAGGAAAATTGTGCTTTTATGGCAGCAAATCAGGTTATGGATTATCTTGAAAACGGAAATATCGTTAATTCTGTTAATCTTCCTAACATTTCTGTAGAGAGAAGTGGCAGACGTGTTTGTGTAATTCACAAAGCTTGTGATAAGCTAGCAGAGGAGCTTGCAACTCTGGGAAAAGCTACAACACGTGTTCGTAAGGATTACGCTTATACAATTATTGACGACGCTGAGTCAGTTGATGCAGACAAGGTTGCATCAATGGACGGAGTTCTCAAGGTAAGAGTATTATAATTAACAAATAAATACAAAAATTTGGGCGATATCGGGCTTATATGCTCGGTATCGCCGTTTTTTCTTTTATTCTACTTTTATAAGATTAAAACTATATAAACTTTTTATAGATAACTTTTTGGTATCACCCTGCTCAAATCGAACAGTCACAATATCACCTGCACGATTGGAAATCACGCCCTTTCCAAAGGTTTTATGGGTAATTATAGCATTTGGTGACATTCTTTTTTCAAATTTTTTATAATCTTGCGCATTTATATTGCCACCATACCTATTAAAATTAGTGACCGTAGTCCTAGACTGAAATTTCTCGTTGCTTTGAAAAATCTCATCTATAAAAGTTGATTTTTTGTCATCATATGATAGCAGAAAAAGTCTGTCTTTTGCTCGTGTCATACCCACATAAAAAAGTCTGCGTTCCTCCTCAAACTGACGCAATTCATCTGAATCTTTGCATCTTTTTCTATCAACCACTTTTTCCGGAAACAGGGAATCATACACATCTATTAGATATACGTTATCATACTCAAGACCTTTGCTGGAATGGATTGTGGTTATAGTAAATTTACATTCTGGATCACGTTCGTTTTCACGAATTATATCACAAAGCTTTTCCAATCGTTTTAGAAAGTCTGCCACATTTTGTTCCTGCTTACCAAGTGCTCTTAAAATATTAATTTTGTTTACACCAAAGCGCATTTTGTACATATACTCCCCATAGCCCATTGATGAACAAATCCTACTAATTGCACTATCTGCACGGTCCGTCACAATTTTCCGAAAACTAGCCATAGACTCTCTACATTTTATGTATACACTATCAGAAATCGAATCTATCTGACTAACTGCATCGAGTATCGGTATTTTTTTAAAAGTACTTATCTTGCAAGCGTTTATCGCATTTTGCTTTGTAAGATAAAGATTGAGCTTATAATATATTCGCATAAAAATCTCAGTATCATATGGATTAAGTGAAAATCTAATAATATCAATTACATCCTGCACTGCTCTGTTGGTAAAAAATGTTGTATCTGAAATTTTGATATCATATGGTATCTTTTTGCGTTCAAGAAGGTCAATTATTGGCAAAGCACATTCATTATCTCTATATAAAATAGCCGTTTTGCTCTTGCAATCAGATGCCAACGATACGAGATATTCATACTGCGACAGCTGGTTTTTCAGCCTTATTTTTTGCACATCATCGCCGCTAGGTCTGGTTGCTTTCATAGTTTTATCATAGCGAAATTCGTTCTCTTTTATATATTTATCTGCCGTGTGGACAATGTTTGCAGTAGAACGATAGTTATTTTCAAGAATCAGGATTTTGGCATCGTTATATGTCTTTTTGAAATCCATTAACGCCTCAGGATATGCCGCTCTAAATCCATATATACTTTGATCCTCATCACCAACCATAAAGACGTTTTGATATTTTTTAGCTAATAGCGAAACGATATTATGTTGTATTTTTGATGTATCCTGAGCCTCATCCACACAGATATATTTAAACTTTTCCTGATAATAATTCAAAATTTGAGGATATCGCTTCAAAATCTGAAACGCATAGATCATCTGGTCATCATAATCCATTTTTTTCTGCTTTTTAAGCTCTTTATTATAGCTCTTGTACATATCGTAAAAAGGATAAGAGGCTTCATCCATATTTTTTATTTCTTCATCATCAAGAAGCATATTTTTAGCATATGTTATTTTAGTGCTTAGCTCCTTAATACTGTTTTCAGTGGGAAATTCCTTAACATACTCCTTATATATGGGCGCAAGAATAGAGTAACTTTCTTTTTCATCTGTTATCAGCTCAAATGCTTTTCTGCCCAGAATTTTCTCATAATATAATATGACCTTTGCACAAAAACCATTTATCGTTCTGAACTCCAGTCTATTACTATATTCATTACCAAAAAAACCGGCATAACGATTTTTCATATCTATTGTAGCTGCCACTGTATATGTCATTGTAAGTATGTTTTCGGGTAGTATATGTTTGCAATACAACATATAGCCCAATCGAGTAACCAAAACTGTGGTTTTTCCACTGCCGGGTACAGCAAGCAATAGCACAGGCCCTTCAGTTGCCTGCACCGCTACATTCTGATTATCATCAAGTCTAATATTAAATTTGGTGATAAATTCTTCAAAAGTCATCCCTAATAGCCCCAAATTTTAAAAGTAATAGTTTTTCGATATTTTAACATAAAATCAGTATTTCTTCAAGCTTGACAAAACAATAGTGGGTTGGGACGAATCCCAACCCACAAATTTCTCTTAATTGCTTAGAAATAAATCAGAGATTAAGCTCTCTTCTTCTTGCCTACTACAACGAGTACAGCTGCTGCGCTCATAGCTACTGCAAGACCGATCATCCATACGAATGAGCCGTCTTCAATGCCTGTCTTAGGAGCATCTTTCTTTTGCCACTGAGCATATACTCTAACGTCTTTTGAACCCATTACGAATGTGTCGCCAGGGACATAAGTTTTACCAGAACCATCTGGCTCTGTGTTCCAAGATACGAAGTTGTAACCGCTTCTATCGAAGAAGTTCTTCTCGATCTCTACTGTGCTTTCATAGAGAGCTCCAACTCTCTTTTCTGTCTTGTCGTTATCATATTTACCGCCGTTACCATCATAGATAACACCGAACTCTACACCAGCATACTTGTTTTTCCACTGTGCATAAAGAACTACATCCTGTGAAGGCATTGTAAATGTTTGACCTGGCTTGAACTCTTTGCCGGTACCATCAGCCTTTGTATTCCAAGATACGAATACGTATTTCTCATCAGATGGTTCGAATGAATTATCTGCAACCTTAACTGTGCTGCCAAACTCTTCTTTAGAAGAGATTGTCTCGTTAGACTTGTCAGCTGTTGCATTGTTGGAATTGTAAGTTACTGTGTAAGCATTTGCAGACCACTTAGCATACAAATCAACATTTGCAGAAGGCATTGTGAAAGTATCGCCAGCCTTGTAATCTGTACCTGTACCATCAGCCTTTGTGTTCCAGCCTATAAATGAATATCCACCATTTGTGAACATACTGTCTTTTACAGAAACTGTGTCACCATTGCTGAATGTAAAGTTTTCTGTCTTGTCATCAGAAGTGTTTGAGTGGTAAACAACCATGTATGAGGAAATGTTGTTGAGCTTTGGAGAAGCTACAGTGTTGATAACTTCACCAGCGCCATTTGCAATTGTAGCATCACCATTATTTGTAAGGAGGTTTGTGCCGTAAACACCCTCGTTAAGAACAAGTGGAATTGTGAGTGTGTATCTCATTTCTGGCAAGAAACCGGCTGTGTTCCAGCTTAGAGAATTAATATCATCGCCTACTGTAACTGTGTCGTTATAGAAGTTGCCATCCTCATCTACAACTGTGATGAGGTTTACATCCTTGATCTTGAAGTTCTTTGTTTCCATCTTATCAAATACTACATAAGAAGCAAAGGATGCGATTAAAGCCTTGTTAATAGCTTGGTTAAACTCTTCGTTGCTGTTTGCAGAATATGTCATACCGTTTGAGCAGAAGAGAGAAACAGCCTTGAAAGACTCAACTGTTGTATCAAGAACGATACCAGCGATGCTGTGGCCAAGATCTAAAATGCTCTTAGCCTCTTCGATGCCTTCGTAGCCCGCATTTGGAGCACCGTCTGTAACGAATACAACAATTACCTGACGGCTATCGTCCTGACGACTTTCAATGATTCTCTTAGCTGATGTGAAGCCCTCAGAATAATGTGTCTGAGCTTCCTTATCAAGTGTCTGGGAGAAGAGGAATTCGTGAACATCATCATAATTATCTGTAAAATCGCAAAGCTCTGTCATACCATTGCTAAAAGGAACAACTGCAATACGATCATCAAGCTTTTCGTTGTTGAGCAATTCATTAGAAATATCGTCAACCTTAGAAACAAGTGTATAGAACTTAGAAACACCGTCTACTGTGTCCATTGTACTTGCGCTGTAGTCAAGTACGAAAACGATATCTGCAGGAACATTAGCAGCACGATATGAGAAGTCAATTCTAAGCTCTGCCTCTGTCATATCCGGGTTAGACCACTTAGCAGATTTGTTGAGCCATGTGAGAGAGTCTCCATTGCTTGTACCTGCATTTGTGTCATAACCGGACAAATCAATGTTACCGCCATCATAGCTGTCATTATTAGAATATTTAAATGAACCAGCACTTATATCAGTAACATACTGAGACCAGCTTGGGCTGGTATTCCAAATATCGCTATATCCAAATGATGTGATAGCATCTACATCTTCAAAATCAACATCAAGTGATGAACAACCACTAAAAGCATCTTTGCCAAGTGTTCTTACACTTGCAGGAACCTTAATAGTTCCAAGAGCTGTACAAGAAACAAAAGTGCTGTCAGCTATTGTCTCCATTGTTGTTCCAAGATTAACATCCTTCAATGCTGTACATCCGCTAAACATAGCCTCGCCTGTAGACATAACGCCATCTGCAAATTCTACACTCTCTAGTGCTACGCAACCAAGGAATGTGTTATCGCCGATTGAAGATACTTTAGATGGTATAGAGATAGATTTGAGCTTCTTGCTCTTTGTGAATGCCTGTGAACCTATTGTTGTAAGGCTCTCCGGCAATGTAATACTCTCAAGAGCGTTACACTGTGCAAAAGCACTTGCGCCAATCTCTGTGATGCCCTCGCTAAGTGTTACATTAGCAAGTGATACACAAGCGATAAATGCCTTATCTGCAATTGCAGAAACACTGCCTGCAACTTCGAGATCTGTGAGTGCAGGAAGTGCATAAAATGCGCCTTCGCCTAATTTCTGAACACCATCAGCCAGTGTTAATTTCTTAAGACCGCTATTACCACTGAATGCATAGCTACCAATTTCCTTAACTGTGCCTGGAACTGTAAGCTCTGCAAAACCGGTACAATCACGGAAAGCATATGTACCTATTGTTTCAACAGAATCAGCAAAGTTAATTTCTTTCAAGCCCTTGCAGGAATTGAAAGCATAGTTACCGATAGAAGTAACGCCGTCCTCCAAAACAAGTGTGGACATAGCTCCACGGTGCTCATACCAAGGTGCTCTGTTTGTTTCATCATAATCGGTCATAGCACCGGTACCAGAAACTGTGAGAGTCTTGGTGGATTGATTATAAGCCCAAGTTAAGCTATCGCCGCATGAACCATCGGAAACAGCAGGCTTAGAAATGTCAGCAGCAGAAGCGCCGACAGCAATAGTCGCCATAAGCAACATTGCAGCAATTAATAGAGATATTGCTTTTTTCAAGGTTTTTCCCTCCAGAATAAAAATATACAAGGCTTCTGCACCATATAATTACAATTTGTAACATTTTCCTCGTAAAAACACGATAAAAAAATATCACAAGACATAACTATATCATAGCACGAACCCTATATCTTGTGTATATAATATCAAAAAAATACACAAACGTCAACCTTTTTTTAAAAAATACTTTAAACTGTCGAAAAAAATCAGCAAAAGTATTTTGATACTTTTGCTAATCTTTTTGTAACAATTTATTAACCGCATTTTGGATTTGATCTGCTGTATCGTGCGAAATCATTGATATACTATTGGATTTTTCCTGTGCTAGCTCGCCGGCAATCCCGTTAATATATGATGCACATTCCATAGTATGAAACATATTGTCATTGTAAGCAGCAAAACCGGCCGCTATGCCTGATAAAACATCACCACTGCCGGCTGATGCCATACCCGGACATCCACGATTGCATATAGATACAGTTTCACCGTCTGTAATAACTGTAGATGTCCCTTTTAGTAAAACCACAATATTATACTCTGATGCAAATTCTCGTGAATACCTAATAGAATCATATAAAACCTCTGCAACAGGGATTTTTAATAGTCTGGAAAATTCCTTTGGATGTGGGGTGATTGCTACTTTGCACTTGGCTGATTTTAATATATTCATATCAAGTGCAGATAATATATTTAGTCCATCAGCATCTATTATGAGATTTCCTTGATAATTACCTATGATATATTCTAAAATTTTGCGATTTTCCTCGCAAACTCCCCATCCCATACCAATAGCGAGGCTATCTAATCCATTAATCGCATTATTTATCCGGTCTTCGTCAAAAATCATTTTACCGGCGTCATCTTTCACCAAAAAAAGCGTACTTTCAAGCAGATATGGCGACACGCTCGCAAAAAGTGAATCTGCTATAATTACACGTGAGATTCCGCAGCCACTTCTGAGCTGAGATACGCTCATATTTGCAAGCTTGATTGCACCTGAATATTCTTTGCAACCTCCAAGCACTCCCGCTGTCCCATATGTTCCCTTGTGACTGTTGTTTTTGCGTTCTTTAATTATATCACAAAAATCATCATCTTCAAGAAGCTTATAATATTCTCCTGATATAGGAATACCAATATCACAATTAACTATCTTCCCTATTTTATCTTTTGCATCTCCCAAAAAGTGTCCACTTTTGAGCGTTCCTATGGAAATAGTAAGATCTGAGCGTACGCAAAGCTCAGATAATCCATTATCGCCATTAAGTCCACTATTTATATCTATAGATACAACTCTTGATCCTTTTTTTTGTGAAATATTGATTTTTTTGATGATTTCCGCTGTTATTCCGCTCGGTACACCCTTAAAACCAGTACCAAAAATGCAATCTAATATCACGTCATATTGCAAAAAGCAGGTGTTTTCATCACAAAGCTTGTATTTTATTCCTTTTTTAATACATTCGTCAAAATAAAATTTGCCGTCTGACGAAAATTTTTCTTTAATAAGAAAAATTGTAACATCTGCACCATTTTCATGTGCAAGCAAGGCAATAACATAGCCATCGCCGGCGTTGTTGCCTGTACCGCATACTATGGCTAATTTTTTATTCTCGCAGTCGATATGTTCAAAGGCAGATTTGCCGGCATTGTACATCAGTTCTATGCCGGGTGTGCCTGAACTAATCTTGGCTACATCGCTATTTCTCATTGTTTCTACAGATATTACTTTTTTCATAATTTATCTCTCAATTATAATCTTTGAATAAATTTGTTTTCTTAATGGCATATGCGAATGGTAACCCCAGTATCAAGCAAACACCAAGCTCACCCAAAGCAACAGAACCAGCCATCACCAGAAAAGCAATCAATCTGGAATTAAAATCATTAGGAATAAATATACTTATTTCTAACCCTATAATTATACCATTAAATAACGCAGGCATCAAAGCACCAACAACGGGCAACCCTTTTATTGTAACTTTTCGTAGCTTATAAATAGCAAAAGCCGCCAAAAAGCTTGCCATTGTACCAAATAATACATCCAACGGCAAAACAGTCAGGTTTACAATATTAGACAAAAGGCATCCCACAGTAAGCCCCGGTATAGCGGCAGGTGTGAAAGCTGCAAGCAAACATAAAACCTCTGATACTCTAAACTGGATAGCCATTGAGGTTGTGCCAGGGAACAAAAATCCTTGTCCATAGGTAAGTGCTGTGTAAAGTCCTGCTATAAGTGCCGCTTCTACTAAAAAACGTGTGCTTTTCTTTTCCATCTTCCGTTATCTCTTTTCTTAAGAATTTTACTTCGCAGAAATTATACATTAAATTGTAGTTTTTTTCAAGTCTGTTATGGCTATCATAAAAATACACCTAAAACCTTTGACTTTAAGTCATAGATATGATAAAATTATTGCGTGATTATAAGGAGGAAACGACTATGGATTGTATATTTTGCAAAATAGCTAATGGTGAGATTCCATGTACAAAGGTTTATGAAGATGACCAAATGCTTGCTTTCAGAGATCTTAACCCACAGGCACCTGTGCATGTATTGATGATCCCAAAACAGCATATCGCCTCCTTAGATGAGGTGTGTGACAATAACTGCGATGTTGTGGCTCATATATTAAAAAACGCTCATATCATCGCAAAGCAGGAAGGCTTAGACAACGGCTACAGAATTATAAGCAACTGTGGCGCAGATGCCGGTCAGACTGTTTTTCATCTTCATTTTCATTTGTTAGGTGGCAGATCCCTTGGTGAAAACCTAGTTTAAAGGAGTTGTTTTTATGGAAAAAGCTTATAAAATGACTATTGCGGGCTGTGAGAGAGAGTTACCCTTGTGCGAAGTAACTGAGCATCTTGACATTGCTGCATTTAATATGTTTGGCGATGTAGAAATTACGGTAAAATCCGCTAAGGCTCTGCTCGATATATGCCCTGAGCACGATGTGATTATCACAGCTGAGGCAAAAGGTATTCCGCTGTGCTATGAGATGGCAAGACAGGGATGCGGTGTGTATGTAATTGCTCGTAAGAGCGTAAAAGTGTATATGGAAAATCCTATTTCCATTGAGGTTAAGTCCATAACCACCAGTGCCGTGCAAAAGCTCTATCTTGCAGAGGACAAGGCGCATCTTATAGATGGAAAACGTGTCCTACTTGTAGACGACGTTATCAGCACGGGTGAATCTTTGGCTGCTCTCGAAGAAATTGTAAAAAGAGCCGGAGGAATCATTGTAGGTAAAGCCGCTGTGCTTGCTGAGGGTGACGCTTCCACAAGAAGTGATATATTCTTCCTTGAGCCACTCCCTGTGTTTCCTAAATAATTTTGATTGAGAGGAAGCAATGTTACTGTATTATGTGCAGATCTGATTGCGATTAATTGTTATGAAGAGACCGTTGGCACTTTGCTCATTCTCTGTTACTTGTGCGGCGGCTTTAGCAGTATATTTGGGTGCAAACGCCGTATTATGGCTTTGCACCTTATTTTTTGTGCTATCTGCTGTGTTTCTGTGTTTTAGAAAGCTTAGAGCTCATAAAGCAATAGTTTGTGTTTTGATTTCATCACTCGTTGGATTTTTGCTATATTCAGTTTTCTTTTCCGTTAAGGTAACACCGCTTGAGAAAATTAATCTAGACACTGATTATGAAGCAAAAGTTGTAGTAACCGATGTGATAAACTACTATTCCGGTGAAAAGGGTTATTTATGCGATGTATCATTGGTGGATAATGATAAAACCTATGATATAAAAGCTGATATACCTTATTCTAAAATTGATGCTGAACGTGGTGATACAATATCATGCACTATGTCACTTTCTGAATTAACCGATGAAAACCGTGCATATATGTATTCACAAGGTGTTTATCTAGAGGCTGATATTTTTGATTACACCGAAATTATAAAAGGCGACGATTCAAAATTCAGCTTTGCGGGAAGTGTGCTTGATTTTCGTGATAGTGTGAGAGAAAAGATATATTCTGCTATGCCAAAACAGTATGCATCTGTGTTGTCTGCTATACTGACAGGCAACAGTGAATCGCTTGATAAACATCTAAAAACAAAGTTCACCAATCTTTCTATTTACCATTTGCTAGTAATATCCGGTTTACACACCACTTTGCTTAGTCTGGTAGTTTATTCGATTTTAATGTTTATCACACGCAAGAAAAAGGTAGCCTCTATTGGTGCGATTGCCTTTCTCTTTGTGTTTACAATATTTGCAGGTCTATCACCTTCCGTGTTGAGAAGTGCTATTATGACATCTATGTTGCTTATAGGCAGGATGTCTCGCAATAGGACAGACAGCCTGACCACGATCGGACTTGCATCGTTTATAATTACTCTTACCAATCCATTTATTGCAGGAAACTTAGGATTTTTGCTTACTTTTTCAAATGTAACAGGCATTGCACTCCTCCACCCCACCCTGGTGGAAATTTTGAGTATTAAACATACAAAAAACAATCTATTCATAACCCTTGCAAACAAAATTATTTCGGCCGTATGCGTAACTATATCTGCAACCATAGCAACACTACCATTTACTATTATTGAATTCAAGGTATTTTCTCCGTATATCCTATTTACAAACCTAATTATGATACCATTAGTTGAGATTATAATAACATTAGGTTTTGTAGCGTGCGTAATATATTTTATACCATATGTATCAGTGCTATCAATTCCGATTTTCTCTATCACAAGGCATCTTATTGCGGGATCAGTTAAGCTTGTAGATGTAATAGATAATTTGCCTGCATCAAAAATATATTTATATGCAAATTTTTATTTGCTATGGCTATTTGTGAGTAGTATAATAATAGCAGTTGGAATTTGGCTTTTTAAAAGTAAATCAGCCAGAGCAGCTGTGTCATTAATATGCTGTGTGATATTGCTTGTGTTTGTTGTGATAGATACTGTTTTGTATAAGGATATGATAAGCTTAGACTTTGCCGATTGTGGAAATGGAGTAAATGCTGTGTTGAGAAAAGGCGAGGAATCTGTGGTGCTATCATATGGCGGAAACAGCTATAAGAGCAAAAACCTTGAATCTGTTATTCACGAACGAAGCGATAAAGTATCTATGCTCCTTGTAACAAAGAATGATAGTTACATACCAAAGCTAATGACAGATTTCTATGTAGACTGTGCGGTAGTGTATGATGAAAGCCAGACTTATTTTTATAAGGAAGCATATAAAAGCCGTGTGAGTAAATTTATTTATAAGAACAACGACACACGAATCAACTTATGGCAAAAGGCAGACTTGAATTTTGTGAAAGCTGAGAAATCATGCTTTTCTTACATAGAGCTTTATGGTTTGAGGGTCTTGATATTCCCTGATAATGCTGATTGCTATGACTTACCTAATAAATATCGGGATGTAGATATTATAGCTTATAATAAGGAGCCGAAGCATATAGAGCTGCTGAGCTACAGATACACTATCCGGTGCAACGAAGATGACAATTCCAATGATCCTAATACATTTTGCACTGTTGACGGAAAAGTCCATATAGAATGCAAGGAGGGAAAATATTATGTCAAAGCTAACTGAAGCACATTTTAAAAAACTTCTGAAAGATAAAGCTTTTTCGGGTATATATATGATATATGGTGATGAAAAATACTCTGTAAAACGCTATACAGAAGACCTAATAAAGAAAATTGCAGGAGAAGATCCTGATGACTTCTGTTTTCATGTCTTCAAGGATTTTAGCAACCCCGATGCAATATCATCTGCTTGCGACATAATTCCCTTTATGGCAGACTATAACTGTGTGTGGTTAAAGGATATTGACACTGACGAGCTTTTTAAAAATTTAACGAGCGATACCGGTAAAGGTAAAGAAATCACAGAGAAATTTTTAGAAATATTATCCAAAGCAAATGGCGAAACAATTATAATAATCAGCCAACCCACCGTCACCCCAAAAGCAACCGGTATACAGAAAAAAATCATAGATTACGCCGATAAGCACGGTAATGTATTATACATAAAAAAGAAAACAGATCAGGAGCTTGTTGATTTCATAACAAAAGCTTCTTCAAAATATGAATGCAAGATAAGCGGTGCAAACGCTCAGAAGATTATACAACGTTGCGGAAACGATCTCAACACTATCACAAATGAAACAGACAAACTGTTCTCTTTTGCATATGGCAGAGAGGTCACAGAAAAAGATATATCTATGATAGTAACTCCAAATACCGAGTATAATATTTTTAAACTATCCGAAAATATTATGTATGGCAATGCGGAAAATGCTTATAAAATACTGGATGATATGTTTTATCAGAAGCAACCACCCGAAATTATTCTTAGCCTTATCACAAAATCATACTGCGATATCTATAGGGTAAAATCTGCTATACGAAGCTCTGTGAGTGTATCCGATTTGCTAGGAAAATTTGACTATACCGGTAACAAAAGCTTTCTGCTGGACAAGGCAGAGAGAAACGGGAGGAATCTTTCACTGCAAAAACTCAGAAAAATGCTTGATATGATATTTGAGGCAGAAAGAAAGATTAAATCTACTGCCACGGATAACAGGGTCGTTCTGGAAACATTAATTAGTGAATTGATTTCTGCATAATGAGGTTTGTCTTATGATAAAAATACGTGAAGCTATAATAGTCGAGGGGAAATACGATAAAATAAAGCTTTCCGGACTTGTGGACACTTGCATAATAGAAACCAATGGATTCAGAATTTTCAAAGATAAAGAAAAGCGGAATCTAATCAGAAAACTGGCGGATGAATGTGGGATTATTATCCTTACAGACAGCGATTCTGCGGGGTTTGTAATAAGAAATCACATAAAAGGTATCACATCATCAAAAAACATAAAAAATGCATATATTCCACAAATAGAAGGCAAAGAAAAACGCAAGGATAAATACTCTAAAGAGGGATTGCTTGGTGTGGAAGGTATTAGCGAATTTGATATCTTACATGCATTGAAGCAATGCGGAGCTTCCTTTAATGATAATGAGAAAACAGGAAATAAAAATCAACTCACTAAGCTGGATTTTTATGAGTTAGGGCTTACAGGAATGCCTCAAAGTGCAGAGCTTAGAAAAAAAGTGCTTAATTATCTCAAACTACCATCATATATGACATCGAACAGTATGCTACAAGCACTGAACAGACTAACTGATAAAGAAACTTTAAAACAGATTATTAACAGCATAAAAAAATAAGCTTGTCGTTACATTCAGTAACGATAAGCTTATTTATTATATTAAATTTTAATTATTTCATTATAAATGTTAGCGATTTACCAAGCTTAACGTCGCCTACAGAAAGACCGGCAATTTGTCTTTGCATGAGTACAACGTCCTCCATTGTAACCTCGTCATCACCATTTACATCTGCAAGCATTTTAAGTGATTTTATAGAATCATCAGCGATATCTGCAATCAATCTCTGAACTGCAACAACGTCTAGCATTGTAACCTCACCATCGCCTGTAACATCACCATAGTCCATAACCTTTGTTCTGATTACAGAGCTGTATGAATTATACTTATAGATTGTAAGGTCGGTGTTTTCATCAGCTGATTTGTAGAATCTATAGCCACCAAGTGACTCATTGTATTTAAGGAATCTATCTGTTCCTGTAGCAACAAGTCTAAATGTGCCATCAGTATCGCCATTCTCAAATTTCAGAGTGCTACCTGTCTTATCAAGACGAATTGTGTTAACATCTTCAGAAACCATGCGCTTACCATCAGATGTCTCAAGATAAACATTATCATTATCTATTCTAACAGTCCAAGTCATATAAGACTCGAAATATGCCTCCTCAACAGGAGATGCGGACAATACATTATTTCTGCCCGGTAACATATAAGGCATAACAACTGTGTTTGAACCTGCTCCGTAGATAAGAATCTTATCACCATTTGCAAGTGTAGAGATATCTTCTACTTTTGTGAAGCCTTCTTTTTTATCGCTGTCGATTTTGTCAAACAGATCGTACCACCAGCTATTGCTGTCAGTATCTGACACATAATATACATCACTGTCAGTTGCGGTTTCTTTGTCATTATTAGTTACGCCATTTTCTTCATCTGTGAAAGCTTTAATACGATAGTTGATACCACTTAATCCCTTATCAACCCACTTTGAGCTGGAAGCATCTTTAAAGAATGACTGTCCCCTGGAAGCAGTGTTTGTAAATACGATCCACTGTTGACTTGAATCAGATCTGTCAATAAAGAAGTTTGTTTCACTTTCGTTTTTAGCAGTAAGCTTAACAACTACAGAGTATTTTTCACCGGCAGAGAGATATACACTGTTTGGAAGCTTAATTGTGTGATATCCTGCATAAGTCTCAGAACCGGTAATTTCTTCTGAAAGAGCCTTTGTGCCGTTAGTTGGGTTTGTTGCATCAGCAAGGTTTTTGTAAACCTGAACGGAATAATGAACATTTTTCTGAGCAGTCCAGAAAGAAACTGCCTTTAAGTATTCATTAGAATCAGCGGTAAATACGTTTGCGTGCAAACTACCTGATGTAGCTGAATCATATTCATAAATGCTAGAACCATCATACTGATAGTTGTTATCATAATTATCAGCATTCTCGAAAGCATAGAAAGATGCAACATCAGAGCAAAGAGACTTATCCTCATATGAAAGCCAGAAGTAACCGCCGTTACCCCAATCGGTACCCCAACTATTCTTAACGAGCCATGCACCGTCTTTGCTTGGAGATGACTTAAAGTTTGACTTTGAATAGTTATCATTCCAACCAACAACTGTAACCTCGTGGTTAGGGCTACTTGTGCCACCATAATAGTAAGCACCTGTTGCTTCTTTGAAATAATAATCATCGTGATAATAAGCTATAGTACCTGCACCATACTTAGTGATCATGTACTTCATATCTTCTATATCGTTAGGTGAAACCCAATATGCCTCTGTGAGGTGAACCTCATCCTGGAGATAAGCAGATGTATAATGAGCTGTAAAATTAGGATGTGCCTTTGAATAAGCAAACTGTGGGTATTTACCCTCATCAACAAGACCGGTCCAACGAGCAAGTGTAAAAGGAGTAAAGCTATTGGAACCGCCTAGATCAAGAAAGCTATAATATCTTGAATATCTGCTACCGATCTTAGTGCTGTCACCATTAAGCATACCAAGAGCATCATAAGCTGAATTGTACATATAGTATGACAAATGAAGCTCCGAAAAATTGGAAGCTATAGAATAGCCATTATTTTTAATAAGGCTAGCCTCTGCAGATGCTGCCGCACCATGTGCCCAACAAGTGCCATATTCACCTTGATGTTTTATAGAGGTAATATAACCCTCTTCCACTGAACTATATGATTCAGGATAATCAACGGTTGTCGCCATTCTTGGAACAACCACGCCATCAGCTTCATCCTCAGCATAGCCACCCTTAGCGGCATTGTCTACAGTGATACGATTCAAAATGTGTTTTTCTGAATCAGTATCGGCAGATGCGCCAATGCTTGCAAAAACAGACATCATCATCATAACAGCTAGAATCAAACATAAACCTTGTCTAAACGTTTTCATTTTTGTTCTCCTCCATATAGTAATATCGTTCAAAACCCAATTTATCTTATCTATCAGTTTAACACAAATAGAGAGAGAAAACAACCATTTTTCCGACTAACTTCCTATATTTTACCTTTTGCATAAACACAAAGTAACATTTTTGTAACAAGTTACAATTTAGTCTTTTTTTTAGAAACCTTGGCTGTTTCCAAACTCCTCTAAAATCAGGCCCTTATTATGCTCTAAAGCCCAATCTATGCTCCAATAGCTTGTAAAGAAAAGCAAATTGTTGCCGTTCATATCTTGTATTCTTTTGGTATCAGAAGCCAAGTCAAGCTTTTTCGGGTCAATATCTTTGTTTCCTATCCATCTGATAAATTTATATGGTAGACTCTCCATAATAATTTCTACATTATATTCATTGTTCAATCTATATTTTAATACGTCAAACTGAAGTGTACCAACAACACCGACATATACCTCTTCCATACCGGCATCAAGCTCTTTGAATATCTGGATAGCACCTTCTCTGGCTATCTGGGTGGTGCCTTTCACAAACTGTTTACGCTTCATGGTATCCTTTTGGCGCACAAGTGCAAAATATTCTGGTGCAAATGTAGGTATACCTCTGTATTTAAATTTATTGTTTGCTGTACAGATTGTATCACCTATTGAGAAAATACCCGGATCAAACACACCGATTATATCACCTGCATATGCCTCATCAACTATTTCACGTTCTTGTGCCATAAGCTGTTGTGGCTGTGAAAGATGCATCTTTCGCTCACCCTGTACATGATAAACTTCCATGTCTTTCTCAAATTTACCTGAACATATTCTCATAAATGCAATTCTATCACGATGGGCTTTATTCATGTTAGCCTGAATTTTAAACACAAACGCTGAGAACGGAGATTGAACAGGGTCAATAATTCCACAATCAGCCTCACGTGGCAATGGAGATGTTGTGATTTCAAGAAACTTTTCCAAAAAGGGCTCAACGCCAAAGTTTGTAAGTGCAGAGCCAAAAAATACGGGTGTGAGCTTGCCTGCTCTGACAGCCTCAAGATCAAAGCTATCGCCCGCACCCTCAAGCAAATCAATATCATCATAAAGCTCTTGCATTTGGTATTGATTAATATACTCTTTTAGTTCCGGTGCATCGAGAGAAAGTGTTTCAGAGTCAACTTCTTTTTGACCGTTATTTGCGGTAAACATTAATAGCTTCTTTTTATTTCTGTCATAAACGCCCTTGAACTCCTTGCCGGAGCCTACAGGCCAGTTTATAGGGCAGGTATTTATTCCCAAAACATTCTCTATGTCTTCCAAAAGTTCAAATGGATTTTTGGCATCCCTATCCATTTTGTTAATAAATGTGATGATAGGAATTCTTCTCAACAAACAAACCTTAAAGAGCTTTATGGTTTGTGCTTCAACACCTTTTGAAGCATCTATAACCATGACCGCTGAGTCTGCAGCCATGAGGGTTCTATAGGTATCCTCTGAGAAGTCCTGATGTCCAGGGGTATCAAGAATATTTATACAGCAATCATTATATTTAAATTGTAAAACAGAGCTTGTAACCGAGATACCTCTTTGTTTCTCTATTTCCATCCAGTCGGACACAGCGTGTTTGGATGTCTTTTTACCTTTTACAGAACCTGCTAAGTTTATAGCACCACCATATAACAGTAGTTTTTCTGTAAGAGTTGTTTTTCCTGCATCAGGGTGCGATATTATCGCAAAGGTTCTGCGTTTTTTTATTTCATTTTGTATTTCCGACAAATTTACTTCTCCTTTTGTGCTAAGCAGATTAATATCCGTATCTATAGCGGTTATAATAGCGGTTGTAATACTTTTTATCTTTCTGCACACAACCAATCTTCATAAAACCAAGCGCATCTGCCTCAGCAAGTTCCAGTGAACTGAGCATTTTGGCTATATCATTGTGAGTTGTGTGCTTTTCTCTGACAATAAGCACATAACCTGCCACCTGATCCTTAAGCATAAGTGCATCTGTAACTATACCTATAGGTGGCGAGTCGATTAGAACGAAGTCATATTCCTCACTAAACCTTTTAAACACTATTTCAAGCTGTTGAGATCCCAATAACTCAGATGGGTTTGGGGGAATGGTGCCGGCAGTTATTACATCAAGATTTGGCAAAAGATCCTTCTTAATAACCTCTTCCGGCGTACGGAATTTTCCCAAAAGCTCAGAGAGTCCAATATCATTTTTGAGTTTTAGCAAGTTATGGATATTAGGCTTTCTCATATCAGCATCAATAAGCAAAACCTTGACACCCATTTTTGAGACGGATATAGCCATATTAGTGATAGACGTGCTTTTTCCTTCTCCTTTATTATAACTAGTAAATACAACAAACTTATTGTTTTTGGCTGACACTGCAAACATCAAATTTGATCTTGCTATTTTGTATGCTTCAACAACAGCAAACTTATCGTTATTAATAAGTATATTCTTAGATTTATCATTTGTTTCAGGAGCTTTTTTCTTCATCATATTCTGCTGAAACAATTTCAAGTCATAAAGATTCAAAACAGGCACCTCCTTAAGTTATGTGCTGGTATCAATAATCTCAGCAAATACAGGTATATCATAAATCTTGTACAAGTCATCACCTGATTTTATAGACGTATCAATAAATCCTATTAACAAGGCAATTCCAACTGCAACTGCCAAACCTGCACCAAATCCATAAATAATATTTTTACTTAAATTAGGCGAAATAGGTGCGGATGGTTTGTTTGGTTCTTCCACCATAAATATCTGACCGGTAGGAAAATATCCCTTATAATATTTTTCTGACTGTCTAAAAATCGCATTAAGTATTTGCACAGTATCATTTGGATTTGTAAGAGTTATTGACACGCTCATTACTTGCGAATCGTTCACACTAGAAAAAGTAACTGCACCTTTCAGCGTACCCGGCGAGTAAGAATTCTCTGTTTCCAATTCGGAATCAGCTAAAACCTCAGTCATAAATCTATTTGTGCTAAACAACAGAGAACAAGTTTGAGCAATAGCTGCAGATGCACTCATATTATATGGGTTAACCTTTGTACCACTACTATTACTTGTAACATAGTTCTCATAGTCAGAATCCTTTTCAGAAGCGGCGTCTGTGTTTTTCACATAAATCATCATACTGGTTGAATATGTGGGTGTAATGAGAAATATTGTGTATGTGTAAGATAAAAACGCACATATAAAAGGCAATATTACAATCAGTTTGATATGTGCAAGAAGCATATTAAGATAATCTTTTATTGAAAATTGTCTCTTCATCATTGTTATTCACCTTAATCTTATATCATTTTTTCTACAGTTTGCTTAAATATAAATAACCCCTTATTTTATTACCATTTATTGTGACTATCATGCGTTACAAGGCTTTTTCTAGCTTCAGAATTATTAGAATTTAAACTGTTTCTTTGCGGTATGTTGGAGCTAACAGAATTTTTAGGTGGTATTGCCATCGATGATTTAGTTTGTCCGGATGGCATTCTCCTGGTTCCCTTGGCTGAATTTTTATTATTTACTTTGTTATGTGTTTTTTTTGACTTCTTATTTTGTTTTTTACTGTTTTTACCGGAACTAATTGCAAGCGAGACTAGATATATGATCAAAAGTCCTGCACCGATAAAAGCATTTCCTATTCCCTTTAGTATCTTTAACGGTATATTTGATGATTCTTTATCTTTTGCCTTTGAGTAGCTCTTATATTTATGATCTTCACGAGATTTATTTACATAGAGCTTATCCTCTGGGGCAACGTCAACTTTATCATCAATCAGACTTTGAGGGTGATCAGATAAATCAAGATTTACATCTGAAGCATCATGACTGTCATCACCTGTGTCCTCATGGTCTTCGTTTGCGCTTCCCTCAGCAACAACGAAATCCTCATCATCCAAATTATCGCTAACCAATGAATCGAGGTCCATACTCTCATAAGTAACAAAATCCTCATTATCTGAATTTTCAGATTGCGTTTCAGTTTCATTTGTTGATGTATCATCAACTTCTTGTTCTTTATCAGGGGAATCCATTTCTACGTTTTCAGTATTAACACTCCCTGCATCATCGGAAGAATCTCCACTCGGAACTTGCACTTCTGTTTCATTGATAGGTTTTTTAGCTTTTCCGAACTCTGCATCAAATTTAGCAGCATCTGTAATAATAATAAGTGGTTCTTCAGGTTCTTCGTCTTTATTCTCAGAGCTGTCATATCTCTGGGTATTTTCTAAAAACTCTTCTAATTTAGCATTTTCTTCACTAGCTGTTGCGTGTGCAATATTTCTCTTTTTTCTCTTCATAATCAAGATTATTGCGATTACAAATACAACAACTGCTGCTACCAGCACGATAATATACGGCAATACTGAATTGAAATCAAAGAATTTCTTTGTAATTGTACTAAAATTAATGCTGTCTACTATATTTTTTAGAACTTCCACCTGTTCGTTGGTATAGGTAGTTGAGTTCACTGCAAGTTGAACTACTATTCTCTGTCCATTAACTATTGTTATATACTGTGCTATACTAAGCGGACTTCCGCTTGATGATGTATATTTTGAGGTTGGACAGAAAAAGAATGCCTGTCCATTTTTAAGCTCATATGTATAGCAATTTGTACATTCCGGCTGATTTTTAAAGGTTTGTGTAATCTCTTCCTTTTGACTATCGGACAAGGTGGTAAAATCATAATAGCCTCTGCTTTCGTCATTTTCAATCATAGAAAGCGTTATCTTATAGCTACCATCCTTCGCCTGAGCATATAAATACACATTGTCGTCCTCAAGAATTTTCATTGTGTTATTATAATCAAGTCCTGAGTTTTGAAACACAGGATCCTGAGGTGTTGATAAACGTGAGATTGCAACAACATCGTCAGGAGTTTTAATTTGCATATTTAATTCTTTGATTTCAAATGCAGTGTCTGCATATGCTGTCAATCCCAATGCAGAAAAAGCAAACACAAGAGATAATATGATACTCAACACTTTATATTTCATAGGTTTTCTCCAAGCTATATTTTATTATCATACATAATACACGTAGTTTATTTTATTATACAAGTTTATTTACTAAATTACAAGCGTTTATAATAAAATACTTATGCTTAATTATTTTTCTGCAACATTCTTTTTGTTTTCAAACCCATGCAACCAATCTGAACGACGATAGTAAATGAAATATATGATAGAGCTTATCGCCCAGGTAAGTGGATAGGCTATATAGATAAACTCAATTTTATTGATAAAGTGCATTACTGTAGCTATGTAAGAAACACGTAGCACACACCATACTGAGAGCATTATTATCATCGGCACAATTGCCTTGCCTGCACCACGACACAGTGCTGCAATAATATGCGAAAAGGCAAGTAAGAAATAGAACAATGCCACTGTATGGGCCTGAGTCACTCCATATTCGATAACCTTAGGATTTTTGTCAAAAAGACCTATGAAATTCGGAGCAAATATATAGCATATAACACCGATCGTTTCAGCAAGCCCAACTGCTGTAAAAATGGCAAATTTTGCGCCTTTTTTGGCTCTATCGTATTTTTTAGCACCGAGATTTTGGCTTATAAAGGTTGTCATTGTCATAGAAAAGCTTGTTATAGGTAAAAATGCAAAACCCTCTATCTTAGCATGAGTACCATACGCAGCCATGGCAAGCTTTCCAAAGGAATTTATCTGGGATTGCACAATTACATTCGCAAGCGCAATAACAGAATTTTGTACACCCGCAGGCATTCCGTATTTTAATATTTCCAAAAGCATATCCTTATGAAATCGTATCTTCTTTATATCAACTGTGTAGATGTGTCCCTTTTGCATTAAATGTACAAGGCATAATATAAAACTGGTTGCCTGTGAAATAACTGTGGCTGTAGCTGCTGCCCAAACTCCCCAATTAAAAACACCTATAAACAGAACATCAAGAAATATATTGAGTAAAGACGAAAAAATCAGATAATATAGAGGGCGTTTACTATCACCCACCGCATTCATTATACCCGTACAGATATTGTACATAACAAAGGCTATGGCACCCATAAAATAGTGTCTGAAATACTCTACAGCTTGGGGCAATACATCTGGATCGGTGTTCATCCATTCTAAGAATATTGGTGTGAGCGTAACGCCTATTACGGTGAGCATTACACTGCTAACAAGACCAAAAGCAATATTTGTATGGATAGCATTTGAAACACGCGTGTCATCATTTGCTCCAAAATATCTGGATATAACCACACCCGCACCCATAGAGGAGCCTATAAAAAAGCTATTCAGGAGAAAAATCAGAGTACCCGACGAGCTCACCGCCGCCAGAGCCTCTGTGCCGAGAAACCTACCTACTATAAATGTATCAGCTGTGTTATAAAGTTGTTGAAACACTTGGCTTAGGAATATTGGAAGAGCAAACCGCAAAATCATTTTTATAGGATTGCCGACTGTCAAATCCATTACACCATCATTTAATTTATTATGTAATACCTTATTTTTTGTCATATACTCACCGAATAATAAAAATTAACTGTCTACAAAGCAAAAAAAGCTATATCATTTTACGAAAATTGAAGCCGCAAATATAAAACTTGCGGCTTACAACAAATTATTATTAAATTACTGAACCGGCTTCAAATTCCAGATATCATTTGCATAATCTCTTATTGAACGGTCAGCTGCAAAAATACCGGAATTTGCAATGTTAACAAGTGACATCTTGTTCCATCTATCTCTGTCTGAGTAAACAGCCGATGCTCTCTGCTGTGCCAGAGAGTAGTCTGAGAAATCAGCAAGAACCATATATGGATCGCTTGTCATCAGGTTGTTTGCAATGTTATCAAAACCAAGAGTTCTGATATAGTCCACAGCCTTCTTGATAACAGGATTGTTATTGTAATACATCTGTGGGAAGTAACCACTATTCTTGATGTTGCTCACCTCAGGTGTGGTGAGACCAAATAGGAAGATGTTATCATCGCCAACAGACTGGTGAATCTCAACATTAGCACCGTCGAGTGTACCAATTGTTAGGGCACCATTTATCATAAACTTCATATTACTTGTACCGGAAGCTTCTGTTCCGGCAAGAGAAATCTGCTCAGAAATTTCAGATGCTGGGATAAGCTTTTCTGCTACTGTAACTCTGTAATCCTCAAGATATACAACCTTAAGCTTGTCGTTTACATCAGGATCATTGTTTACAATATTAGCCAATGTAAAGATAAACTTAATTATCTCTTTTGCAAAGTAGTAGCCAGGGGCTGCCTTTGCTCCGAATATATATGTCTTTGGTACGAAATCAGCATTTTTGTTCTCTTTGAGATACTGATAAGTAGCCAAAATCTGAAGTGCATTCATAAGCTGACGCTTGTACTCATGCAATCTCTTAACCTGAACATCGAAGATAGAGTTAGGATCTACGATTATATTGTTGTGCTGCTTGATATACTTAGCCATATCCTCTTTATTTGCACGCTTGATATCCTCAAGGCTCTTGAGAACATTCTTGTCGTCAATAAAGGACTCTAGCTTTTTAAGCTGATAAGCATCGCTCACATATCCATCACCAATTGTCTCATTAAGCAAAGCAGAGAGTCTTGGGTTGGACTGATTTAACCAACGACGATGAGCTATACCGTTTGTAACATTAGTGAATTTCTCCGGCATAATTTTATAGAAATCCTTAAATACAGTTGCCTTAAGAATATCACTATGGAGCATAGAAACACCGTTAACCTTATAGCTAGCCATAACTGCAAGGTTAGCCATACGAACAGCGCCATCGTTAATGATAGACACGCTGTCTATAACACGCTGATCTACACCATTTTCGTTCAATTTTCTACAAAAACGTCTATTGATTTCACAGATAATCTGATATATTCTAGGAAGCTTAGCAGCAAACATATCCTCGCCCCAGCACTCGAGAGCTTCTCTCATAACAGTGTGGTTAGTATATGCTATAGTCTTGCTTACGATATCCCATGCTGCATCCCACTGATAGCCACACTCGTCCATAATGATTCTCATAAGCTCCGGAACAGCCAAAACAGGGTGAGTATCATTAAGGTGAATTGTAACAAGATCAGAAAGATTATCAAGTGTGCCGTGATCTTTGAGATGACGTCTGATAATGTCCTGGATAGTTGCACTAACAAGGAAATACTGCTGGTTTAGTCTGAGGCTCTTACCCTCTGCATGGTTGTCCCCCGGATAAAGTATCTTTGTAATAGTTTCTGCCATTGCATTTTGCTCGATAGCACGCAAGTACTGTCCATCATTAAAGAGGTTCATATCGAAGGTCTTACCCTGTGCAGCCCAAAGACGAAGTCTGCTAATACCTTTACCATCCTTACCTGACACATACATATCGTATGGTACAGCAGTAACAGTGGTAGCATCTATTAAGTTAACCTTATGGATATTGTTCTCCCAAGACTCTTCAAGATGGCCATTAAAATGGATATCAAAAGCCTTTTCAGGAGCTGGTCTAAGCCATACGGAACCGCCCGGCAACCAGAAATCAGGAAGCTCTGTTTGCCAGCCATCAACAAATTTCTGGCTGAAGATACCATATTCGTATCTCAATGAATATCCCATAGAAGAATATCCCTGTGTTGCAAGACCATCGAGGAAGCAAGCAGCAAGACGACCCAAGCCACCATTACCAAGACCTGCATCCGGCTCTTCTTCGTATATGTTTTCTAGCTTTACACCGAATTTTTCAAGTGCAGATGCCATTGTATTCTCCAAACCTAAGTTATAGAGATTATTTTTGAGGGATCTGCCCATCAAAAATTCCATGCATAGATAATAAACGGTTTTTGATTTTTTCTTTATTGATTTTGTATGAAACTCATTGTATCCTTGTTGCATAAGCTCTGTAACAATAAGAACCAATGATTTGTAAAAATGCTCGTTTGTAGCATCTTCAGGAGTAACGCCATAATAGCGGGAAATTTTTGTTTCTATAAGCTCTTTAGCTTGAGAAACGGTAAGTTTATATTTCATTTCATTATACCTCCAACGAAATAATTATTTGAAATCAAAAAGTGCGAGATTATTATACACTATATTACTTTTTTTTGCAAGTTTTAATAGAAGTTTATACTAATTTGAATATTTTTACATAAAATAGAGGTTCAATAATGTACATAATTGATATAAAAAATCAAAAAAAGCCGTGTAAAACGACTTTTTTGATTCTAATCATATCTAAAAGTATGTTGTAAATCTTCCTTTTACTCTGTAACCTTAACAAATTCCATGCCTTCACTCTCGCCATCCGGCATACTGGTGTAGAAATAGAACTTGCCATCCTTAACTTCGTAATAAAAACTTTCTGTTTGGGTAATATCACTGGTAAAAGAAGTCGTATAAGTAAAGTCTACCCTGTTTTCTTCTATAATATACGTACCCTCGTAGATTGTCTGTGAAAAATCAAGTGTAATAAAGCCCTCGCCGGTGAAACTGATTTCCAATCCGTTTTTTTCGTCTCTCCATGTGCCAATAATATTCTCATCAGCCTTGAAGTTTTCATCTGCTTTTAGAACATTATTAGGCAATTCACTTCTCTGCATAACAAGGGCGTTGTCCTCAGACTCTAAGGAATATATTTTAAGGGTGTCTATACCATCTTCCTTATATCTTTCAAAATTCATAGTGCCGATTAATTCTTCATTTTCGTCACTACCGGAGTAGATGTTAAACACATTGCCCTTTTCCGTGTCTATATCAAAATTAACTACAGATGTTAGAGTGCCGTTTCTCAAAAGCAACTTACCATCCTCATTAAAAATATAGTAATTAGCTACATCGCCGTTTCGATAGAGCCATGTGCCACATATACCGCTTTTTTTGAGCACCTTGTCAGCTGTGGGGTTGCCAAACACCATAAATCCTGTAAAAGCAAGCACAAGAGCCACTAAAATAGAAGCTGCTATTATCAAAGGCTTATTTATTGAAATTTTATGGTTGCTATCTGCCATGTCTTCAAGCATCATATCTGTATCCTCTAATTGCTCGTCATCCATAGCATCATCGGAGGTATCTATCGCTATATCAGCTTCAGCTTTCTCACTGTTTTCCATCTCTTCTATTACCTCGTGAGCAATATCTGCATTATCCTCAGATATTTTTTCTGTTTCTTCTACCTTTTCGTTTTCATCTGTTTCCAATACTTTGTTTTCATCGTTATTCATATTAAATCAATTCCTTTCGCATATTTTTACAGATTTATAATCTATTTTTACTGTTTTTCACCGAGAATGATAACTGAACATCCTGGCATAGTGATTTGATTGCCGTTTATATCGAGCTTGTCACTATCTGATGTGTTCATAGCATATAAGTCGCCATATAACATAATATCTCCAAGTGTACCATCAGGCAATGACAACTGCACCTCATCCTTACTGATGTTAAATAAAACTATCTTTTTCACGCCGTTATACTCAATCACATATGCTGCCTGTCTGCCATCGTCAAAGCTAATAACATTAGTTATTCTGCCTCGTGCAATCTCAGGGTTAATGCTTTTGAGTTTTATTAACCTTCTATAGAAATTAAGTATTGAATTCTCATTTGCAAGCTGTTTCTCAACACTTCCCTCATCGGGTATGTTCTCAACTTCATATCCTGGCGGTGGGTCGGTTCTGTCACTATCATCCGAATCACGCCATATCATAGCTGTTCTAAATGATGCATCCTGCGTAGGAATACTACCGGCCATACCTAGCTCCTCGCCATAATATATAAAGCTATTACCCGGAGTGAGCATATATAGTGCAGCAGCTATCTTTCTCTGCTGTGATTCCTTTAAGGATGTTCCTATTCTCACCTGATCGTGATTGGAGAGGAACAAAGCATCTATATATTCCTCGTTTCGCTCAAGCACAGTATCTTGAAAGCGTTGCATACTGCTTAGGAGCTTAAACACATTATTAGTCTGTATCGCATTTGCGAATTTTCCTGTAGAGCCGGCACCATCAAAATTAAAGAGACTGTCTATACCTGACTCATAGTGATTTCTTATATTTGTGGACGAATCCCAGAGCTCTCCTACAAAATAAACATCAGGATTGTATTTTTGTGCGGTTTGTTCGAGCCAGCTCAAAAATTCCACACTATCTGTTTTATCAGTGGAATCTTTGTTTACAGATGTATAATACTTCAAACCATCAAGACGGAAACCATCCACACCTGCTTCTGTCCAGTGCTTTACTATCTTTTCGATTTCATCTCTGGTCATCTGCGAGCTGAGATTAAGCTCCGGAAATGATGGCATAAAGTTACATTCATACCACCAGTTTTCTGCATCAGGCACACCTGCAAAATAAGGTGGCTTATCCTCAGAGTTTACAAGGCTGAACATCTGGGCATATCCCTCTGTGTTGCCTTGTGCTACCTCTTCACACATCTTTTTGAACAACTCATGCTGTGATGAAATATGATTAAGTGCGAGATCCATTATTATTTTTATTCCACGCTTTTCACACTGCTCGTTAAGCTCTTTAAAATCTTCCATGGTGCCATATTCTGCATCAACAGTGTAATAATCCAGAGTATCATACTTATGATAGGAATTTGCCTGAGTGAACGGCAAAAGCCATATTGCATCAACTCCCAAATCGTCACCGGAATTTGGATCGCCATCGTTAAGATAGTCTAGCTTGGATATAAGCCCTTGTATATCGCCTATTCCGTCACCATTGGAATCACAATAGGTATATAGGAGCAACTCATACACATTTCTATATTTATCCTTAGATTGTGATGCATCCAGCACACTCAACGGGTCTTCATAGGCAAACCCTGTCTGTTCTACGCCCTGCTGCGAGGATGTGCTTTCTTTCTTATTATCACACGAGCATAGTAGGCTACTAACCATACATAGCATCAGAATTGATGC
Source organism: Clostridiaceae bacterium (assembly GCA_016296885.1). GTDB lineage: Bacteria > Bacillota > Clostridia > Oscillospirales > Acutalibacteraceae > JAEEHZ01. The sequence goes on from JAEDHT010000011.1 coordinate 47,142, forward strand.
TATTATCTTTTTCGACATAATAATCTCACTTCCTTTAATTATTAGAAAATTTATATTAATTCATTTCTGTTTCTCTAAGTGGTGATGTCTTCAAATCCCCAGACAGATAGTCCATAGCCTTGGCACAACCATTTATTACACAATGCTCTGAGTTTTCCGGGTGAACAATGCTGATATTTATCCTGGTTTCTATATATTTATCCAGCTCAATAATATTAGCCCCGCCACCTGTAATAACAACACCATCTTTGCAGATATCGCTCACAATCTCAGGCGAAAGCCCATTCATGCAATTTTGAATCATAATAGCCATCTCCGCAGAGAAGCTCTCAGATATTGACAATAACTCAAAATTACTTATTTCTACAGCCGCCGGCATACCCGTGACGAGACTACGCCCCTTCACCTTAAAAAAAGCAAGATCTGATGGCTCTCTCGCACAACACAGTGCTTTTTTTGCGCTCTCGGCAGTGCGACTGCCTATAAGCAAATTATATTTCTTTTTCATATATTTCTTAATGGCATCGTCCAAACTTCTTCCTGATGATGAAACACGCTTTATCTCCGAATTATCGCCAAGCGTAAGCACACCAAATTTGGTGTTATCAGCACCAATATCTACAACAAGTCTGCCCTTTGGAAGCATAATATCATATCCTGCACCAAGCAATGCAGCTTTGCAGGTGTCTATGAGGTAGATTTTCTTTATTCCCACAAAACGCAATAAACTGATTAAATTATACTGCTCCAGATCTGTGATTTCCTCCGGCATATTAAGTATAACTCTTAAGCTAGAGGGATGTTTTTTCACAGACTTTCTTATAAAATGCTTGAGCATCATAAGCGCCGCATCAAAATCGGTTACAACGCCTCTCTCAATCACCTTAATTATCTTGATTTTATCTGATGTTTTTTCAAACATAGCATAGGCATCACTGCCAAAGGCGACAACCCTATTTGTGCTTACCTCAACAGCTACAAGAGATGGCTCGTCCAGCACAACTCCTGCATCTTGTAAAAAAAGCCTTGTTTTATCGCTTCCAAAATCTATAGCTATATTAGTACTCATTTTCTCTTTTGCGCTATACCGGACAGATATCCGGCTATAGTCCCTTCCTTAGTTTTAAAAAGCATTTCACTTAAGTATTGATTTGCACACAGTAGCACACACCACTCTCTGTGCACCGGCATCTCTGAGCACCTTGCAACAACTAGTCAACGTGCTTCCTGTGGTGACTATGTCATCAATAAGTAGTATATTTTTGTCTTTCACATCTGCATCAAGCATAACGCTGAATGCATCCTTAACATTCTTCTTTCTATCCTCCACAGACAAAGTGTGCTGTGCAAGGACATTATGACGTTTTTGCAGTACACCCTGCAAGTTAATCTGCATAAAATCAGCTAAAAATTTTGCCAGAAGTTCGGTCTGGTTAAATCCACGCTCTTTTCTCTTTTTAGCATCCATCGGCACAAAGGTGACCATATCAAAATTATAATCAGGGTACACCTCGCATACTGTAGCTGTTAAAAGACGTGCCAACTGCAAGGCTTTATTTTTATCGCCATGGATTTTCAGCCTTAGTATCGATCTTTTTGCATCGCCGTCATATCTAAAAATCGACACACATTTTACCGGTTCGGGAGCTTCACCTATGTATAAATGCAAACTCTTTTTATTTCTACATTTTTCACATAAACACCTAAAACCACATTTATCAAAATAAAATCTCTTATCATCACTATGCCTATCAGGAAAGGCAACCACCTCATCACATAACGCACATCTCGGCGGAAATAAAAGCAATGATATCTTTCTAAGTATCTTCATCAATTCATCAAAAAATGTTTTAAACCTGTATATCTCAATGTTCTTCTGTTGTTATTTACCATATACTCCACAGTGGATTTATCACCCACGAGTATGAGAAGCTTTTTTGCTCTCGTTACTGCTGTATATAGCAGATTTCGATAATAAAGCTGTGGGGCGCCTCGACGCATAGGAATTATTACAGCCTCAAACTCGTTGCCCTGACTCTTATGCACTGTGGCAGCGTAGGCTAAATCTAAATCAGCTATATCCTCTGCTACAAAGCTTGCAGTTTTGTTATCAAAACGCACGCTTACGCTCATAGTAGTTTTATTAATTTCTGTAAGAATACCCACATCGCCGTTAAAAACGCCCTCACCTATTTCGCCATCGTCCCGTGTCCATTGAATATTATAGTTGTTCCTCATTTGCATAACCTTGTCGCCCTGGCGGAACACCTTGCCCATAAAGTTAATTTCCTTTTTGGACTTATCGGGCGGATTGACCGCTTGTTGCAGACGTGTATTAAGTTCCCATATACCAAGCTCACCTTTTTTGCCCGGCGATAAAACTTGAATATCGCTCAAAGGAGAATATCCATAGCTCTTTGGCAAACGTGTAGTATACAAATCCACAATTGTATCTGATATCACTCTTGATGAGTGACTCTCAAGGAAGAAAAAATCATTGTTTCGAACGTCTAGCTGTGGCATTTCACCCTCAACTATTTTATGGGCATTTGTAACAATCAAGCTTTTCATAGATTGTCTGAAAATTTCTTTGAGCGAAACCACGGGAATCTGACCTGAAGCAATCAAATCGCTCAGCACATTGCCTGGACCCACCGATGGCAACTGATCACTATCGCCAACCATAATTAATCGGCAACCCAGAGGCAAAGCCCTCATAACAGCCTCAAAAAGCTGAGAATCTATCATAGAAAGTTCATCCAGTACAAGTGCATCACAGCTTAAAGAGTTTTTCTCGTTCTTTTGAAAACGTGGAGTGTTTTCATCAGCCCAATACACCTCTAACAAGCGATGTATTGTCTTTGCCTCACAGCCTGTTAGCTCACTCATACGATGAGCCGCTCTACCTGTTGGCGCCGCAAGAAAAACCTTTTCACCGTTTTTCTTCAATATCTTAATTATAGCATTAAGAGTTGTGGTTTTTCCTGTGCCCGGCCCTCCTGTGAGAATCAGCAGACCGGAAGAAAGCGCTTTTTCTATCGCTGTTCTTTGCAAATCAGCATATTTTATATTATCTATCTTTTCTATCTCGTCTATCTCTTTTTCGATGTTTAGTATTGAGCTGGCAGGATATCGCAAGAGCATTTGCATCCTAGCCGCTGCGTATGTTTCGGCATTATAAAGGTACGGAAGAAAAATAAAGCTTCTCTCGTTAAACTCCGCCTCACAAAGACTTCTGTCTTCAACCATTTCTTCAAGAATTCTTGTTGTTTTTTCAATTTCAATCTCCACAAACTGAGCTGATATTTCGCACAGTTTGTCCTTAGGAAGACAGGTATGACCATTTACACGATTAAAGTTTAGTATATGATTTATAGCGGCACGAATACGATAGTCACTTTCTCTCAGTTCATCGTTGCCATAGGCAATTCTATCCGCAACCTCAAAAGAAAGATTTATGCCTTCGTCACAAAGTATGTATGGATTTTCCCTGATTATATTAACAGCTTCTGCACCAAATATATTGTAGATTTTTATACAATCGGATGGTGAAATCTGATAGCTGTTAAGATACTCACTGAGATCCATTATCCCCGATATTTTTCTCGCCTGCTCTGAAAAGCTCATCGCCTTATCCTTAGAGATTCCTTTTATCTTTGCCACACGTTCAGGCTCGTTTTTTATTACCTCTAGGGTGTTATCCCCAAACGAATTAACGAGCAATGACGCAGTGGCAACTCCAATACCCTTGATAGCCCCACTTGAAAGATATCTGAGTATTGAGGCACCCTCGCTCGGAAGGCTCAACTCATATGATGATATCATAAACTGATCGCCATATACAGGATGCTTTTTATAGTGACCGGACAATACAATTTCTTCTCCAACAAATACACCCGGCAAAATACCTGCCGCAGTGATATGTGAATTATCACTGCTTAGGTCTATCACGGTATATCCGTTAGATTCATTCCTGAACACTATATTCTCAACTTCACCTGCAATCCTCAAATCCAATTTATAACACCCTATCAAAAAAACATACTAACACATTGTTTTAAGATTATAGCATATCTCTCATTACTTTACAAGCCAAAATTAAGCACTCAGCAAAAAAAGAGGACCGCATTTCTGCGATCCTCTGATTAAAGTTATTGTCGGTTATTTAGTTTCAAAACAACTTTCAAGATTATCAAGAATTTATGATAGATTCTAGATATTCTATTGCACTCTGAGAATATCTTGATGGATCATTGGTGTAAATGAAATCAGCGGCTGTGCGAAGGCTTGTATAATAACCTCTTGCACACACATGAGTTGATTCATTCTCTGTGAAATAGTAAATCTGATCATTTCCGTTTCTATCTACATACTTGATATATGGACGAGCAACTATATCTGTTGCATAATTTTCTTTTGGAATATGGTGAATAAGTGTTGTAGCAACCTGATATTTACTTCCATCATAGAAAATATTATTTGATGGAGAATCTAACGCACCAGTAGTTTCGAGCTTTAGAGAATCTACATTCTGAACACGATCCTTTAGTGCTACTACATTACCAAACTTGATATTGCTATCACCGTATAGATAAACAAGCTCATCATAGAGATCCTTGCCAAGTGTGAGACAGAAACGCAAGCCATTGCCATATGCATCTGTATCAGATTCAAGAATCTTGATCTGAATACCTGCTAAGCCAAATGAGCTGTACGTACCGTTGTTACCAAATACTGCTGATGTATCGGCAGCCTCTATATCGACAGTAGATATCTGCTTCCAGCCAGCATAAAGCTTTGTTTCCTCATCAAATATATAATCCTTTGGAACAACCTTTGTGCATTTCTCATCCAGATACCATCCTGTGAACATATATCCGTCTTTCTCAGGTGCTGCTGCAAGCTTTGTAAGCTCAGGAGCATCTATTACAACCTTTTCATTCTTATATTCTACGCCATCAGAATAATATTTCACATTAACCCATTGGTTAGCATCATATGTCCATTTAGCATACAGCATAATATCAGATGTACCTACAGTATCTGTGTTAAAGTTCCATGGTGAACCTGTAAATTCAGGGTTTGTGTACCATGTAGCCTTATATCCTGGATTTATAGCAAAAGGCTCTGTTAGCTTATCGCCTGTGTGTAGACCTATTTGATCTTCACAAACACTTGATGTACCTGTTATGAACTGAGCAATATATGGTAATGTCTGTGTTGAAACAGTTGTACCATTAACTGATACATTTACATCTCTATCGTTTACACAGCTTATAACAATCGGCTGATTTGCACTTACTGCTACATTTTCATCTGATACAGTTGTATAGTCGTCACCTGTTTCCATTTGAAGTGTGCAATCTGATTTTGTGTAAGCTGTTGTAGTTGTAGTTGTTGGAACAACCTTGATACCTGTTGTAGAACCTTTGAAAGCTGTGGTATACCATGGTGTAGTAACATCATTGCGGATAGTAAACACCATCTGTTCTGCAGCTGAAGAAGATGTAGTTTCTACTGTGCCATCCATAGAGAATGTGGAGCTGATAGGTGTGGATGACATTGTTGTAGCACCGCCACCAATCTCTTCATATTCGTCACGGATAAATGTTGTATCATACTCTTCAAGACCTGATTCAGCCTCAGGCAAAACAGTATATGTTACATCGTCGCCTTGTGGATAAATCATATAGAGATAACCTTCATCTCCACTCACGCCTGCCATACCAAGAGGTTCAATTAGGTCTGCATCGCCTGACGAGAATTCATGATCCTTGATTGTGGCAGATTTACCGTTAGATGAAGTGATGGTAAAGTTAGAATAATTTACAGTCAAAGTGATCTCGATATCTGTACTCGCTTCGTCCTCGTCAAATTCCGGAGCTTCGCCTCTTGGTTTCAAATGATAGTTTGAGTCTTTTAAATAGCCTACTATATCATAAGTATCAAGTTCACTTGCATTTAGGTATCCTCTTATATATGCATCATCGGTATAGCGGTCAAAATATGTTTGACCTGAATTTGGATCATAGTATTTAAATAGCGCCTCAGTGCAGGAACTATTAATCTCGATAACAGAAGCTCTCCAACCCTCGTTAGGGTCCCAATAGTTTATGGTATATGAGCCATCGCTGTTTTTTGTACCGCCATAAACAACAACTGCATGGCCACCTTTAAATCTACCTTCTGTTCCGAGTGTCAACAAAAATGGATTTGCACAACCAACAGCTTTATTCACAAGCGCTTTAATATGAGATTTGTTAGTACCAAGGAATCTCTTTGTCAAAACCTTTCTTGTATAACCACAATTCTGCTCATTGTAAAGATAGAGAAGTAGCTGAGTTGTATTCCAATCAATATAATTTGATTTTGTGCGCTTATTTCCTACTCCCATAGGATCAGCGATTTCAGAAACAGAATCTACATTAAAGTATGATAGATCAAGTCTATTTAATTTAGAAAGAATCAACAAAGATGACATACCGAAGCATATTCCGCCCTTAGGTGACTCATCCAAACTTCTGAGTCTTCCTTTTAGTTTACCTATATTAAATAATCCTCCCAAACGCTGTATAAAAGTAGCTTGTTCTCTTAGGTGGATATAATATAGACTATTCAAGGTATTTCCATTTACGTGGCTTGGATTATCAAATGAAAAGATATCTTCATTATAATTAACATAATTTGGTTTTACATCTTCAATTTTTGCATATAGCTCAATATTGTTATAAAGCTTTGTCTTGGCCACGTTAAATGGCTGACCATCGCAAAAAACAGCCGGGTCTAATTCATCCTTAGTGTACCAACCACAGAAAACCTTACCGCTAGGAACAGTTGGTACAATGTTTTCTGCATATTCTCCAAAACCAATTTCTTTTTCGTCAATAAACTTATATCCATCCATATTGGTTGGATCAAAAACCATATCGGAGCGAGGGCCCTGAGGTCCACCATAGCAATATGTTACTTTTATCTTTCTGTTGGTTGGAAGTCCATTAAATTTTAAATTCACAAATTTACAATTTGAATGAGAATAAGCAAAGGTCTCAGCGGAAGTACCTATATATCCATATATATAAACCATTTGTCCCTGTGGGATCGCCGTTTCATCGATATGTGTAACAGATTCCGGTATTACTATATGCTTCAATTTAGTTTGACTAAATGCATTTGCCAAAATCTGTGTAGGACCATCCTCTATCTCTACATACTCCAAGTTACTGCATTTTTTTGCAAAATCAACACCGATTGTGGAAAAGCCTGATGGTATATGAATTTCCTGCAAGGATGTACAGCCATTAAGCATTGAATGTGCGCTACCTTTATTTGTACCACTAACAATATTATCTT
>JAEDHT010000062.1 GCA_016296885.1 Clostridiaceae bacterium
TTGGAACATCATATTTTTTTGAGAAAAGTGTCACCTATCATTGACGACTTTACATATAAATTTAGTAAAATATTGATATTAGGGTAGAAAGTAATGCTAATGTGTGCTATAATACAGATTAAGTTACTATTGGAGGGATGTTTTTTGAATATATGGCACGATATAGATTCTTCAAGAATCACACCAAAGGAGTTTATCGCCTGTATAGAAATACCAAAAGGTTCTAAAGCTAAATATGAGCTTGATAAACATTCGGGTCTTCTCATACTAGACAGAATATTGCATACCTCTACACATTATCCTGCTAACTATGGATTTATACCTCGCACTTATGCTGATGATCTCGATCCGCTTGATGTGCTTGTCCTATCAAGCGAAAAAATGTACCCTTTAACGCTTGTAAAGTGCTACCCAATCGGCATGATAACCATGATAGATAACGATAAAAACGATGAAAAAATTATTGCAATACCTGTTAATGATCCAAGATATAACGGCTATAAGGAGATTAGTGAGCTTCCCAGCCATATTTTTGACGAGATGAAGCATTTTTTCACTGTTTACAAATCACTGGAAAATCTTGAAACAGCCGTGGATGAGGTGCAAGGAGTTGAGGCTGCCCAAAAGGTCATCGAAGAGGCAATAAGTAATTATAAAGTTAAATTTAACATTGTTTAAGGAAGTGGCAAAATATGGCGCAACCAAATAATAAACGTATAAGCTTTTCAAGATTTTTGACAATTCTCATTCTAATGCTTCTGATTTATCTGTTATGCACTGATTTTATGTATATGGACTATAACGGCGCTTTTGCAACAGTGATCGAGTGTGAAACATACACTGAGGACAACGGCATAATTTCTTTTGAAAATCTCAAGAGTGAAGATAATCCCGCTGTTTGTGGCGTTATCTTTGAAGCTGTCACAGATGCTGACGAGGCAGATTTTTCATTCTCATTGGATAACAGCGAAGAAGCATCAAATATTTATCTCAATATTCAGAATACAAAATATAGCGGTGCTAAAGAAGATTCAGATAATTATGATGGCTTGTCGTATAAAGCAACTAGTATTAAATCAAAAGACGAGATAAAACTATTTTTGCTTGATGATTCCGAAAAAAAATACCTACTGTCTGGCTCTGTATCATACAACCCAGCTGTTTTTAAAGCAAAATATGTGTATGATACCAACAGTCACACTTTGGCAGCATACAGCGCATTTGACCTTTTATTTGGAAGCAGAAGCATGGAAAATATGAACTTTAGCGGAAATTTGTGGGCACTGTTCTTTTGGTTACCCCCTGTTATTGCCCTTGGTTTTTATATATTTGATTCCAAGAGCTACACCAAAAATATGGTTGCAATGGCTATGTCAGTTGTAAGCATTTTTGCTGTTGTTTATTTTGTTGGTGGCGCAAGGCTTGCCACAGGCTCTATGCTCACAATAGTTATTAATCTGGTGCTGTTTATCTTGGCACTCTTCCCTATACTCTCACGAAAAGATAATTAATAGATTTTATCCTCAGGCCGAAAGAATTAAAACGTCTTTCGACTTGATTTTTTGATATAATTTACCTGTTGAAAGCCTATGTGCGTTATATTATAATGTAGACAAGATTTTGAAAAAGGAATGATTAATGTGAAGACAAGATTTTTTAGGACAATAGTTGCTGTTTTTGTTGCTTTTACTGTTTTATTCTCACATTTTGATGTTGCAGAAGCTACTGTCAACTCTAATGAAGAAATAATATACTATTTTCTTAGAAATGAGATAGGATTGAATAAAGCTGCCGCTTGTGGAGTACTGGCAAATATATATTATGAATCGGCTTTCTCCACATCAGCACTTGGTGACTCGGGTACGAGCTATGGAATTTGTCAATGGCACAATGGAAGATACACCGCACTAAAAAGCTTTTGCAAAGCTAATAACTATGACTATAAATCATTAAAAGGTCAGTTATATTTCCTTAAATATGAGCTTGAAACAAGCTATGATTACATACTAGAAAATATTAAATACAGAATAGAAAACAGTGCGAAAGGTGCATATGATGCAGGATACTACTGGTGCTACAACTACGAGATACCAAGCGACAGAGCATATTACGCAGTAGAAAGAGGATATGCCGCACAATATGGATACTGGAAAAAATATCGTAATGCAAACGAAAATCAAACCGTACAAAACATTTTTGACCCTGACGCAGTTATTTCTCTTGGTGTCGATATAATCGAGCTAGATGATAAAAATCTGCCCACCCTAGGTGATATTAATGATGACAACAAAGTTGATATGCTCGATGTAACAATGTTACAGAGAATTCTTGCCGATTTATCCAGCTTTTCTGAATACGGAGAATTGTCAAAATTAAATTCTGATATAAATGCCGATGGTCAAACCGACCTTTATGATGTAGTTATGATTCAAAGAAAAATAGCAGGACTTAAGGTCGAAAAGATACTTGTTTTGGAATAATTTAAGATAATTTGTTTTTTTAAAATTTTTTTGAAAAAGTATTGACATTTTTCTCCGACGGTGATATAATAGTCAACGTTGTGAGCGAGTGTGCTGGAATAGGCAGACAGGCACGTTTGAGGGGCGTGTGTCAACCGACGTATGGGTTCAAGTCCCATCACTCGCACCAGTTCTAAATTCCAAAAGTTACTTTCAAGTGACTTTTGGAATTTTATTTTTTTATTTATTAATATAACACTCCATTAATGGTAGTATATAAATGTTACTTGACCTATCCACTTTGCAAAAAATGCAAAAAGTCAAGTATATATGGGATGGTTTTTTCGCAAGGTATGACTACCATAATTTAATCATTAATAATTATAATATATCGAGTAGGGCGAAATTAATCGCCCTCTCACACCACCCTGCGTGCCGTTCGGCA
>JAEDHT010000012.1 GCA_016296885.1 Clostridiaceae bacterium
CCACACTAAATTCCACCTCAACTTCCACTGTGGAACTTACTTTGGGAATTAACTTAGTTATTTTTTATACCTACGTTATGAAGTTTTTCCAAATTATCTATTGACAAACAATGTTTTGATTGATATAATAGTAAAGCTGATTGAGCAAGGGCCATTAGCTCAGTTGGTTAGAGCAACCGGCTCATAACCGGTTGGTCCGGGGTTCGAGTCCCTGATGGCCCACCAGAAAAGAAACAGCCTTTGTCTTGATAGACAAAGGCTGTTTCTTTTCAACGAAATAAATCCCTTGCAGGATTTGTGAAATACACTTCGTGCGTGAAATATTGCTTCGCAATGTGAAATGCCTGCGGGCGTGGGTGGATTTATTTCATTTCACTTTCTGCGTCAGCGGAAAATTTCACAATGACCGCTGGTTATTATTTTACATCCGAAGGATATTTCACTTGGATTTTCCTAATGATTTTGGTATAATTAGTTTAACAAATAAGAATTTGACAAAGGAGATGATTGAATGAAAAAATTGATAGCATCAGTTTTAGCATTGGCCTGTGTGTTAAGTTTGGTTGGTTGCAATCCAAAACAAGCAGACACATCTGAGGAAAATCAGATTATCATAGACACTGAAGAACTGGAGAAGAGCAATTTCATCGAGATGGACGAATGAAAGTTGTAGGTGCAATTGAGTAAATTCCAATTTGACGAGGAGGTTATCCCTATGAAAAAGTTAATAGCATTGATTTTAGTATTAGTTTGTGTCTTAACTGCAGCAGGATGTAACACACAAGAAACTGCCAGCAATCCCGCTGTTGTTCCTGAAGATTTTGCTTTTGCTCTTACATGGAATTGTTATGGTATCAGTTCGTATGATAGTCAAACAGGCAAATTGGTTAAGACTACTGATGCAACAACCCCTGACGATTATGTGACTTACTACCAGCTCACCGACCAAGACAAAGAATACATCTATAATTTGATTGCTCCGCTGGATGTTAATTCATACCCTGAGGTATACGACCCTCAAAATGGTATGTCTAAGCCATCTATGACCCTCATTTTAACAGTGTATGGCAACGGAACGCAGAAAACCATTAAAGCAGAAAATATTGCCCTTTCCTTTATATCGGAAGATGAAAAAGGGCAGGCATTTCTGTCCGTGTGTGAAGCAATTTGCAATAGGTTAACTGCAACCGAGGAATGGAAAGCATTACCTGATTATGAAATGGTCTATGAGTAACAATTCGATAAATTCCAATTTGTCGAACAGTTCTATAAATAAAATTTATATTATAGTTTGTTTTGCTTTATGATATAATATCAAAAAATAATTGACAACTGCCACCGGGTAGTGAAATGCAAAAAGCATTCGTCTGCACATCGTTAGGTCTTTGAAGATGTGCATACGGATGCTTGTTTTTAGGAGGTTTTGAGTTGAAAAAATATTTTTCAAAAGCAGAAGTTACATTATGGTGTTCATCGGTGGCGCTTATTGTTATATCATTTTGTATCTTTGATAGAGAAAACTATTTAACACTATTTGCCTCAATGATTGGTGTAACATCTCTTATTTTTAATGCTAAAGGAAATCCGTTTGGTCAATTTTTAATGGTTGTATTTAGTTTGTTATATGGGATTATATCCTTTACATTCGCTTATTACGGCGAAATGATTACATACCTCGGAATGACAATGCCTATGGCGATTTTTGCGTTAGTATCGTGGTTAAGAAACCCTTACAATGGCAACAAAGCAGAGGTCAAGATTAATACTATAAGCAAAAAAGAAACATTGTTTATGTGGATCGGTGCAGTAGTAATTACTATTTTGTTTTATTTTATATTAGCATATTTTAATACCGCTAACATCGTACCAAGTACATTATCTGTTACAACAAGTTTTATTGCCGTATATCTTACTTTTAGACGAAGCCCCTTGTTTGCATTAGCATATGCTTCAAATGACATCGTGTTGATAGCGTTATGGATAATGGCGAGTACATATGATTTGCGATATATTTCTGTCATGGTATGCTTTATTGCTTTTTTTGTAAATGATATATACGGTTTTATCAGTTGGCAGAAAATGAAAGTCCGACAGAGCAAAAATATATAATCAAATTGCAATTTGCCCAACAGGAACAACACAAAAACTAAGATTACAACCAAAGGTATCAGTTTATGGTAAGTGAGGCTAAACAAATCTTTTTAATTAACAAAAACCGACACAAATGATTTTTTCTCATTCGTGTCGGTCATTTTTTATCTAATCGCTAATATTAAAGCATACCTTTTACAGCTGCGAGGGCATCGTCGAGCTTTTCGATATCCTTAGCACCAGCCATAGCCATATCCGGCTTACCGCCGCCATTACCGCCAGCCAACTGTGCAACTGCTTTTACAAGCTTACCGGCATTTGCACCGTTTGCTCTTGCTTTTTCACCACAAGCCACTGCGATAGTAGCCTTGCCATCGTTTGCACTTGCAAGAGCTATTACACAATCGCTGTTTTTATTAACTGCGGCTGCGCACATTTCTCTCATAGCATCAGCTGTGATACCATCTATTCTTGCTGTAATCAGAGAATAACTACCCACTGTCTCTGCCTTATCAAAAAGGCCTGAAATTCTCATAGATGCAAGCTCTCCGCCTAGTTTTTCTATCTGCTTATTTCTATCTTTAAGCTCATTTGCAGCCTGTGTGCAACCTCTCACAAGCTCTTCGGAGTTTTGAAGCTTGAGTGCTGCGGCGGCATCGCTGATCATAGCTGTGTGCTTATTGCAGAGCTTAAGCACTCCTCTGCCTGTCACAGCCTCTATTCTTCTTACGCCGGCTGCTACTGATGATTCAGACAAAATCTTGAACAATCCAAGGTGAGCAGTGTTCTTTGCATGAGTACCACCACATAGCTCGATAGAGAATCCCGGAATGTTTACTACACGTACCACATCTCCGTACTTTTCGCCAAACAATGCCATAGCACCCATTTTTTTGGCTTCATCTATTGGCATTTCACGCACATCTGTTTCGATAGCATTGAAAATCTGTTCGTTTACTATATCTTCAGCTTTTTTAAGCTCTTCTTTGGTAAGTGCTGAAAAATGAGTGAAATCGAATCTAACTCTGTGTTCATCCACAAGCTGACCAGCCTGTTCTACATGGTCACCGAGAATATTTCTCAAAGCTGCCTGCAAAAGGTGACCTGCTGTGTGATTTCTCATTATGCTTTCACGTCTTTTCTTGTCCACAGTGCAATGCACGCTATCGCCCACTGTAAGAACTCCGCTCGACACTTTTGCACTGTGCATAAATATGCCTGATGGATTTTTAACTGTAGTTTCTACTCTTGCACAGCCGTTTTCACTGCAAATATCACCGCTATCACCTATCTGTCCACCACTCTCTGCATAGAATGAGGTTTCGTCTGTGATGATAACCACGTTATCTCCCTCAAAGGCGCTGTCTGCAAGCTCGCCGTCTTTGATAATTCCTATTATCTTGGAATCGTTTTCCATCATCTCATAGCCTTTAAATACTGTGGCTGTGAGTGCAGACAAATCTGCGCTGTCGCTTATCCATGCATCTGCACCAGCGTTCTTACGGGCATCTCTTGCACGCTTCTTTTGCTGAGCCAACAGCTCATTGAATCCATCTATATCAACATCTATATTTTTCTCTGCAAGTATTTCTCTGGTAAGGTCGATTGGGAAGCCATAAGTATCATTGAGCTTAAATGCATCTTCGCCGGAAAGCACCTTGATATCCTTGCTCATGATATCGCCAAGCATCTTCATGCCCTGCTCTATAGTCTTGCAGAAGCTCTCTTCCTCTACCTTGATAAGCTTTGTAATAAGCTGTTTCTTTTCTTCCAGCTCTGGATATGCTGACTTGTTCTCGCTAATAACTGTTTCACAAATCTTATATAGGAAAGGCTCGTTTATACCGATCATTCTGCCATGACGTGCGGCACGTCTGAGCAATCTTCTTAGCACATAGCCTCTGCCCTCGTTTGATGGCATAACACCATCGCCTATCATAAATGTGGTGCTTCTGATATGGTCGGTAATAACACGAAGTGATATATCGTTTTTATCATTGTCGCCATAGTTTACGCCACTTAGCTCGCTCACCTTTTTCATTATATTCTGAACTGTGTCTACAAGGAAAAGGTTGTCTACACCCTGCATAACGCAAGCAAGACGCTCAAGTCCCATGCCTGTGTCGATATTAGGATGATCTAGGTTAGAATAATTGCCCTTGCCGTCATTTTCAAACTGTGTGAAAACTAGATTCCATACTTCTACAAATCTATCACAATCACAGCCGACTGAGCAGTTAGGTGAGCCACAGCCCTTTTCTACTCCTCTATCAAAATAGATTTCAGAGCAAGGTCCGCATGGGCCACTGCCATGCTCCCAGAAGTTGTCTTCTTTGCCAAGTCTTACTATATGAGATGGGTCTACCCCAACTTCTTTAGTCCATATATCAAAAGCTTCGTCATCTTTTTCATATATTGAGCAATATAGGAGTTCTTCAGGCATTTCAAGCACCTTTGTGAAGAATTCCCATGCCCATGCTGTAGCCTCGTGCTTAAAATAATCTCCAAAAGAGAAGTTACCCAGCATTTCAAAATAAGTACCATGGCGTGCTGTGATACCCACACGCTCAATATCAGGTGTGCGTATGCACTTTTGGCAAGTGGTAACACGCATTCTTGGAGGTGTAACTTCGCCTGTAAAGTATTTTTTCATAGGTGCCATACCGGAGTTTATGAGCAACAAGCTGTTGTCATCCTTTGGTATAAGCGGAAAGCTAGGCAAGCGCAAATGACCCTTGCTCTCAAAAAATGAGAGATATTTTTCTCTTAATTCGTTAAGTCCTGTCCATTTCATTGATATATTCTAACCCCTTTGAATTTATTATCTGTTATGTTAATTATCTAGTGCCTTTCTGAGAAGTGCCCCTTCCGGTATATCCACATCAGTTGGCATTTTGAGCTGTTCCATAGCGTGCGGAGCAGACTCCACGCTCTCTCCACGCTGATTGATAAGCTCTTTCACATTTATCTTAAACGGTACACCTGATGGCGGAAGAACATCCAACTCATCACCCACACAAAACTTATTCTTTTGTGTGATATCCGCAATGCCATCTTTGGTGCCATTGCCTATGGCTACCACAGAATAGTTGCGTATATAGCCACCATTGCTAAGAACCTGCCCCGGCTCTGTGCCAAGATAAAAGCCTGTGGAATACTCACGGTGACTTATCTTGTCAAGCTCTTCCTTTATCCATGGTTGAAGCTTATAGTTTTCAGCATCTCTGAGGTAATCATCAATAGCGTGCCTATAAGCATTGGTGGTAACAGCCGAATAATAGGATGACTTTGCTCTGCCCTCTATTTTGAGGCTGTTTATGCCCACATCTATTAGCTGCGGGATATAATCTATCATGCACATATCTCTGGAATTATAGAGGAATGTGCCGTGGTCGTCCTCTTCCACCGAAAAAAACTGACCCTCTCTGTTTTCTTCATAAAGATGATATTTCCATCTGCATGGCTGTGCGCAATCGCCACGATTGGCATCACGTCCGGTCATATAATGCGATATCAAACATCTGCCTGAGAAAGAAACACACATAGCGCCATGCACAAACGCCTCTATCTCAAGCTCTTTTGGAATTTTGGCACGTAACTGTGCTATATCGTCAAAGGAAAGCTCTCTTGCAAGCACCACACGAGCCGCACCCAAATCATGAAACATTTTAGCACTCTCGTGGTTAACTATGCCTGCCTGAGTGGAGATATGAATCTCGGTGTGAGGGGCATATCTCTTTGCAAGCGACAGCACACCAAGGTCTGCAATTATTAGAGCATCCACTCCGATACTATCGAGAAATTCCAGATATTCGGGCATCTGAGATATTTCCTCGGTGGTGGGCACTGTGTTGCAGGTAACATAAAGCTTTTTACCAGCTGTATGCACATCGTTCACAGCTTTTTGCATGGTTTCTTCATCAAAGTTTTTTGACGAGGTGCGCATACCAAATCTTTTGCCTGCCACATAAACCGCATCTGCTCCAAATCTGAGAGCAGACAGCAGGCTTTCATATTCACCTGCCGGCGACAAAAGCTCTATTTTTTTATTTGTATTTTCCATATATTATATTAGCAAAACAAAAATTTAGATTTTTGTTTCCTTTCTGTTATTCTTCCTCTATTAAAGTAAGATTATAATTATGCTGATCCAAGGTACTGGCATAATATGACTCTGCTGCCTCGTCCTCTGTAGCGGATTTGTGGCAGAAGTAGTAGTAATCAGTGTCCTTAGGATTGAGCGCCGCTTCTATGGCAGACATACCCGGACTGCATATTGCGCCACCCGGCAATCCTGCGTTTTCATCTGTGTTAAAGTAGCGGTGAAGTCCCTCCGGCAGTGTTTCCATATAATAATAAACTGCCTCTGACTGCAACAATGAAAGATTATACTCATCATAGATACTATATCCATCGTTATCGATAGTATCTAATCTGTTGCGGAATACTGACGATACATAAAGCATATCGTTATCATCGGCAGATTCCTTTTGAATAATAGAAGCAAGTGTGATTATATCATCAAGAGTGAAATCTTGAAGCTGTGCACGTTTTCTTATGTTCACACGCTTGTCATATCCGCTTATCTTTTTCTTTTCGTTTATACATTTGTTCTTAAAGTTTGCAAGAAAACGGCTGATGCTATCCTCGGCAGGTTCACCCTTATAAAAATCATAAGTATCAGGGAAGAGATAACCCTCCAGCTTATAATATCGCTTATTAGGGTCTACCTGTGCAAGGAAATCATAGTCACTATCGAACTTGTCGCTTTTGCAAAGCTCCAAAAACTCGTCATAATCGCACACTTCCTCATCAGAAAGCTTCTTTGCGATAGACTCTACACTCATACCCTCAGAAAACTGAATAGTTACGATATCCTTACGGTTGGCATTGCTCTGCAAAAAGTTGATAATAGCCTCATAATCCTTGTTTTTGACTATCTCAAACACACCTTGTCTAAAACCTTTATCAGCATTTGTTATTTTAGCATACTGTGTGAAAAAGAATGAATTGTCAATAACGCCGGCTTTCTCCAAAATTTCAGCTACTTGCTTTGCATCTGGTTTTTTGGGTATATTTACAGTAACTATATCGGTGCTTGTACGCTCAATAGCAAGAAAATCCTTTGCACCGATTATTCCGAACTTTCCTATAGAAAGACCGAGCACCACCACAAGCAAAGCCCTTATCAAAGTGAAGATGTGTCGGTTTTTCTTTGATTTCATACGTTTACGGTTTTTTTCGGCTTTAAGAGCGGCTTTTTTCTTCTTTTTTAGCAAGCGCAACTCTTCCTCGGTATATTGATGATTCACGCCCACTGTGCTGTGGCTTGTTATTTCCTCTTTGTCCGTTTCGGCTGTTTCTGATGGTGCTTCTGACATAAACTCGATTGACTCTGAAAAAAGCGAATTTTCTTCCTCTATTTTCTCAGGCTTCTCATCAAAAGATTTGATCTCCGTAACGGTGTCATCCTGAGTGACAGTGTTTCCGAAGAAGTCATCACCAAAGTTTATTTTAAAATTTTCTATTTTTCTGCGACGATTTTCTTCCAGCTGTTGTTCCAGTTCTTCGTCGTTTGGATAATTATTTTCATTCATAATGTTTTTCCAGCGGTTTCCCGCTTTTTCCTTTTCTGTTTATTCAGCAAGGGCAGATAAATTATCTCATCTGAATTGCCTTTCTGATTTTATCTGATTCTTCTCTATCTTTGAGCATAGCAGTGATTTCCAGACCAAACTCCAGTGCAACTCCTGCACCTTTGGCTGTGATGATGTTACCATCCACACATACGTGGTCTTCACTTAACACTGCACCATAAAGCTCTTTTTCAAAGCCGGGGAAGCATATTGCCTTCTTATCTCTAAGCAAATTCATATGGCCCAATATTGACGGTGCGGCACATATGGCGCATATCGGAAGATTATTTTCAGAGCAATATCTGATACTCTGGGTGACTATAGGTGATTTTTCAAGATTGAGTGTTCCCGGCATACCGCCCGGTAAAATCACACACTCCATATCATCTGTGGTAACCTCACTCTCATGGATATCTGTCACTATTTCTATGCCATGCGAGCCAACAATTCTTTTTGAACCCACTGCCACTGTTTTGACATCTATCTCTGCTCTGCGTAAGATATCGAGCGGAGCCAATGCTTCTACTTCTTCAAATCCGTTTGCCAGAAAAATATATACCATAAAACATAATCTCCTTTATAGTTTATTATTGACGTATTCTCTGATTTTTAACGAGATTTCATCTATAGAAAGGGCATTTGTGCCATCGTCACATTCTATAACCTGCCAGCCATACTCTTTGGCTGCATAAAGTGCCGCAGGACGGCATGAATTAATATAGGAAAGGTTTTTCTCGTGAATATCTTTTTTGCTCTCATCACCATGATATCGACTGCTGAGCAGTTTTTGCGACACCTCAGGCTTCATATCAAGATAGATAACCTCATAAGGCTTTGGTATACCGAGCTTTTCGTATTCAAAATCGAACAGCCAACCCAAAAAGCTATCCCAATCTTCCCTTGCGAGCTTAGACATTTGATGCACTGCGTTAGATGTGGTGTATCTGTCAAGCACAATTACCGTGCCTTCGTCGTAGTCTTTTTTCCAGTCTTTTATAAAGCTGGTATAACGATCTGCTGCATAGAATGTGCTAGCGGCGTAGCCGTTTATGTCTTCTGCGTTTTCGCTGATTTCTCCATTAAGATACATTTCCACCAGGGTGCAACCCTTGCTACCATAGTTTGGAAAAGAAATTTTCTTTGCTTTTATACCCTTCTCGTTGAGATAATCACACAAAATCTGACTTTGGGTGGCTTTGCCACTGCCATCAAGACCATCTATAACTATAAGTCTGCCACTCATGCTATCTCACTCATCCTTATTTATACATTTCTCGCATCTGATTGATTTTGCCACAGCTCATCTTGCCCTCCGGACATTTTCCTCTCATACAGGATGGCCCGGCACTCTTAAACACCGATGGAGCCACCTCTTTGCAGAGCTTTAACATCTCATTGGCAACATCTCTTATCTCCCACTGCGCACGAGTGCAACAACGATGGGAGAAAAAGTTTAGTAGACTTCTTGCATTGAATGTGCATATTATTTTAGTGGTGCAAGCATTAGGCAATACAAATCGAGCATCCTCTATGGCAAGCTTTTCTGCCTTTTTTGAGGCTTCTTCGTGGCTCATACCTGACGCTGTGAGCTCTTTTATATGCTGTTCCATAAGAATATCGGTGAGGCTGAGATAATGCTCTCTGTCCTCATCCATAGCTTTGAGGAACTCCGCTTTAGCTATAGGGTTTTTCTCTATTTCGGGAGGGCAAACATACTCAAAATCAAATTCTTTTACATAGCGCTGGCTTTGCACGCTGTAGCTTGCGATACGGTGACGTGTAATTTGTGCCAACAATGCACGAGATACGTTTTCTATTCCAAAAGTGAATGTAATATGCTCCAGCGGGCTTTCATGACCAAATGATGCCAGCATCTCCACAAAAGATGCAGACTTCTCCTGATTAAGTCCACTTTTAAGCTCGTCTATGCTCGATGCACTGTAGCAAAGCTTAGCGGCGCTTGCGATAGCAACCTCCGGTTCAGGCGTATGGCAGAGCAGGGTAACTTTTGCTTGCATATTTTTACCTCCCCAATTTTATACATTTTACATTATACCATCACCTTTATCAAATTACAAGTTTTACATTACTTTTATTTGACATTGTAAATCACATATTAATGTTTAAAATAATAAATAAAGGAAAAAATTACTTTACAATACAATTATTAGAGGATATAATATATGTGTTGTTTTTTGCGATGTTTATCGCACATCTTTAATAAAAGAAAGGACCGGCGCAAATTGCACATCATAAGGCTTGCGCTGTAAAGGTGTCAGTATGAAACATATTGATATTATTGATATTATGAGTAACGAAGAAATGCTTGAAAAAAGCGTGACTATCTGCGGATGGGTGCGTACTTCTCGTGATTCTAAAAACATGGCATTTCTTGAGATAAACGATGGTACATCACTAAAACATATGCAAGTGGTTATCGATAAAGAAAAAATCAGCGAGGTTTCTGATTTTATGCGCTTAGGCACAAGCCTCAAAATCACCGGTACTGTAGTAAAAGCCTTTAAGGGCGACAACGTGGAGATTAACGCAGAGGAGATAACTGTTCTTGGCGAGTGTCCTCTGGATTATCCACTTCAAAAAAAGCGTCACACATTGGAGTTTTTGCGCACTATGCCTCATCTTCGTGTGAGAACAAACACCTTTAACGCTGTTTTCAGAGTGAGAAGTGTGGTTTCTCAGGCCATACATGATTACTTCCAATCTCATCACTATGTGTATGTTCACACACCAATCATCACAGGCAGTGACTGCGAGGGTGCAGGCGAGATGTTCAAGGTAACCACTATTGGTTACTCTGATAAGTATAAAAACGAGCAGGAATATTATGAAGACGACTTCTTCGGCAAAAAGGCAGGGCTTTCTGTATCAGGTCAGCTAGAGGGAGAGGTTGCTGCAATGGCATTTGGTAAGATTTATACCTTCGGCCCAACCTTCCGTGCAGAAAACAGTAACACACCACGTCACGTGGCTGAGTTCTGGCATATTGAGCCTGAGGTTGCTTTTGCAGAATTGCCAGATATCATTGCCGTAGCTGAAGAAATGATAAAACATATTATCAAAGAAGTTCTCACTAAATGTCCTGCTGAGATCGAATTCTTTGAAAAGCACTTTGAAAGCGGACTTATCGAAAAGCTCAACAATGTTATGAACAGCGACTTCGAGATTTTGGAATACACAAAGGCAATAGAAATCTTAAAGAATGCAGATGTTGACTTCGCATATCCTGTAGAGTGGGGCTGTGACCTGCAAACAGAGCATGAAAAATACATCACCGATCAGGTGTTCAAAAAGCCTGTGTTTGTTATCAATTATCCTAAGGAAATCAAGTCTTTCTATATGAAGCAGAATGATGACGGCAAAACAGTTGCCGCTACCGACCTTCTAGTTCCTGGCGTAGGCGAAATCATCGGCTGTAGTGAAAGAGAAGCTAATCTCGACAAACTGCTGGATGCTATGCAGAAGCGTGGTATGTCTGTAGAGGATTACAACGATTATATCGATCTTCGTCGTTTTGGCTCTGTTCCACATAGTGGATTTGGCCTGGGACTTGAAAGAATGATTATGTATGTAACCGGTGTGAGCAACATCAGAGATGTGTTGCTTTATCCAAGAACAGTAGGCAACGTAAGATAAATTTCATATATACAAAAAAAGGATGGGGCTGTTGCAATAAAAGCAATTTGCACAATTTCGCCTCCCTCTGACGAGGGAGGTGGCAAAACGAAGTTTTGACGGAGGGAGAGAAAAGGTAAAAATTCTGCAAAAAGCAGTTTTTTCTCTCCCTCAGTCTCGTTTCACTCGACAGCTCCCTCGTCAGAGGGAGCCAATTTTGATAACAATCTTGTTTTTTGTGCATATTAACCTTAATGCGACAGCTCCTATTCAAATACACAGCAAAGGACAAATGCATTATGAGGGATATGCCAATAGGTGTTTTTGATTCGGGGCTTGGAGGACTCACCTGCGTGAAAAAGCTTCGCAAAATTTTGCCTAATGAAAATATAATATATTTTGGAGATACCGGCAGAGTGCCTTACGGCAACCGAAGCAACGAAACCATAAAAAAATACGCCTATCAGGATGCCTCATTTTTAAAATCAAAAAATGTGAAGGCAATCATTGCCGCCTGTGGCACTGTAAGTTCTGTGGCTACAGAGCTTGAAAGTGATCTCGATGTATTTTACACCGGTGTGCTCAAACCAACCGCTACAAAAGCTGTGTCTTACACCAAAAACGGAAAAATTGCTGTTTTGGGTACATCTGCCACGATAAGAAGCGGCAGCTACGAGCGTGAAATAAAAACAATCAACCCTGATATAGAGGTTATCGTGCAGGATTGTCCACTGTTTGTGCCACTTGTAGAAAACGGCTTTACAAACAAGGACAATGAGATTACTAAACTCACTGTAGAGCATTATCTCAAAAACATAAAATCCCTCGGCGCAGATACTGTGATATTGGGATGCACACATTATCCCATAATCAAGGCTATAATAGGTGAATATTTGGGCATGAAGGTTAAGCTGATTGACTCCGGCTCTGCCACCGCCTACCATTGTGCTGATTATCTACGAGAGCACGACCTGCTCAACTCATCAGGAGTACCGGGCAAAACCGAATACTATGTGAGCGATACAGAAGAAAGCTTCAGAAAGCTTGCAGGAATATTTCTCAAAGAGAAGCTTGGCGAAAACGTATTTCACATTGATATAAGCCAATTTAAGAAAAGTTTCAAACTAAACTAAACATAAAAAGAACCATAAGCCTATCTGTTTCGATAGACTTATGGTCTTTTTTCTCAGGCCGTTTCTTTACAGCGTATTATATCTATGTAACAAAAATCAAACTACCGTATTAACTCTCAATTCTGTATGAAAAAGGTTTTATATCATTATAAATCATTCCATATTTTTTTCGCTCTTCACTTTTTCTGTTTAAAATAACATATATATCATCCATGTATGTTACTAACTCTTTAGGCATTGTGTTTACGTCCGATAGTACAACTTCGTCAGCATTACACTCACTCCACAACAAATCCCAGAATGCATCTAAATTCGCCCCATACCATTTAGGGAAATCAAATGCCACTCTGATTCGTTCATGCAATTCTCTTAAATATTTGCAATCTGTCAAATCTAATATAATTACTTTCTTTTCTTCCATAGCAATCTCCTATATTATGCAAAAATCAAATTATGGGTTTAGCTCTCGATTCTATAAGAAAATATTTTTATATCATTATAAAGCGAGTGATCCTCTTTCGTTTGTTTCACTTTTTTATCCAAAATTCTGTGGATTTGAGAGAGTATTTTTTCAAATTCTTTTGGCAAAGTTTTTTCTCCAATAATTATTAATTCTTCAGCATCACATTCGGTCCACAACAGGTCATCAAATGCACTTATATTAGCTCCATACCACTCAGGAAAATCAAATGCCACTCTGATTCTCTCGTGAAGCTCTCCTAGATATTTGCAACCTGTTAAATCCAATGTAATTATTTTCTTTTCTTCCATAGCAGGCTCCTATATAATCTCATAAAATGTTTCATAATGGTCGTATGTAACAAAAATCAATCCGTCATTGGACCACAAAATTCTGTGCTTGTTTCTTCTTCCTTCATAATAATTTATATCTGCTTCATACCATATTCTGCCGGGTGCATCAGGCAAGTGTTTATTAGAATTATAATAAACGGATTCACCTATCATTTTTCCAAATAAATACCTCACCGGTGATTTTCCATCTCGCCAACCAGCAAGATATGCTCATCTTTAGTAATATAATATTCCGGCAATTCACCAAAATATTTAAGCCAATAATCGGCACCGTATTTCTCGTCTTTGGTGGCATTACCTGCTTCAATTAAACTCATTGGTATAATAACACACCTGCAATTATAATGCAACGGCGGTTCAGGATTAACTATTTCGTCATTTTGATAAATCTGCCCATGCTTTGATAGACACTCAACACAAGTCTTTAAATCAAGTGTTGTTCTCCAATTTTTATAATTTATACTTTGTGTAGTAATTGGTTCAAACGTATCAAGCAGACCCTTTTCAACACATATCGGTTCATCATAATATACAATAGTCTTCCTGACAAAATATTTACCATCTCTAAATTCTGTCATAAAATCCTCCGTAAAATTAAAGATGAAGGCTGTCGCACTAAAGGCAATTTGCACAATTTGCGCCTCCCTCTGATGAGGGAGCCAATTTTGATAACAACCTCGTTTATTTGTTCATATTAACCTTACTGCGACAGCTCATTATTTTATAATGCTGTAACCTCTGCCACTATACGCATACCATTATTTCTAAGATAAATCTCATATATCTTGTCTGCCTGCGGATCAAAAATTCCGTTAACAATGTCATCTCCATGCCAAAGCAAATAGCTGTTCACGCCCACACTGCATGCTCTTGACGCCCTGAAGCTGACTCTTGCTTCACTGCCACAGTCAAATTCACGGTCATTTATATTTAAGCCAACATAAGACACCGTATCTTTTAGCATAATAGTAATCACATCACCAACTTGTGCAGTGCCACTAAAGGATACACCGCAGTCATTAAGGTTCTGTGGATCGCCATACAATAACCAGCTATCGCCATTATATGTAAACGCATATTCCTTTACCACTCCGTAGTTTTCATTAAAATGTAGATAAAACTTGTCTGTTTCTACAAATACAATACCCAGATTTTCTCCCACTGTAGCAGTCGCCTCTGCATTATAGGGCTTCACCACAAAGTTGTGATTTGGTTTAATAACAATAGTTGGTGAACTTCCTATTACAACCTCATACTGCGCCTTAGCACTGTGTGATAAATAATAATCAAGCATACCAATATCCACATAGTCCATATCATTTTCCAACTCACTCATATGGGTTGGTATCTTGACATCGAACAAATCATTTGCATTTTCTTTAAGATCGGATATAACATCCTCCAGACGCTTAATTCTTTCTAAAGAGTCAGGCGTGTTCATCTGCTCATTGAACTTATATGAAAAACAGCTCGGCACTGTAGGCACAACACACTCCTTAGAATAAAAGCTTTTATAAAGCTCGCCCTCTATTCTTTCTCCACAAACACCAACAACAAACTTTTCTTCCTTTAGCACCTGTGTCGGAATATAACATTCGTTGTTTTCCAGTTCTACGCGATATGCTCTATCTTCTGTTTTAAACACAGCCGATTTTGAGCAAGCATCATCCCATATAGAGCCTTCAAAAACAAAGCGTGCTTTTATGTAGTTTGTGCTATCATCCACAAGCTCCGGCATTTCACAGCATATAATCTCCAGGTCATAAACCTCAAAATCTATAATCATATTATCTCTCCTTTGCTATCATCATCCATAAACAAAGCTAATATCGTATCCCACAGGAAAAAGTCCTAATATCTGTTTTTCAATAATCATGCTTTCCTCCGGCGTGTGATAGTCATAAATATTTATTTCCATTTTGAAATCAACAAGATTATCCTTATAAACATATGCAGAGCATCCCAATTTTCGAAAAATTTCCGATAAATTTGATCTATTAATACATTTGCATTTAAGAGTTAATCTGTCTTTTAATAGTTGACGTCTTTGCTCAGTAGTCAAAGTCGGCCTCACACCACCCACTATCTGTTCACGCTTGATGATTCCGTCATACTCCGCTGTATCTATAAAAAGCTCTCTGTACAAATCACTAAGAAAGCCTCTGAGCAAGCCTGTTTCATATGAGCAGGCATAAATCTCAGCATATAGCTTAGTATTTTCGGATATAGTTGTCATTTCTGCACTTCTGAGTGCATTAATCATTCTTTCTCCATAACTATTCAAATCAATCACACTTCCTTAACGCAAGATTCTACTCACACTAATATCGCCCGGAGTGATAAGCTGATTATAAGCTATAGTTGGAAATTCAGTGCCGTTTTTCACTTCTATTTTATCAAGGCCTTCGATACCGCAAAGTGCATTTTTTACTAAATCAACTGTAATTTTTTCGCCAACACTTCTAGTAGATAAATAGTTATGCAATACAAGCTCGCATTCGTCCTGAACTCGATTAAAATCATAACCAATGGCGACACTGATTTCTATGCTGATATCCACAGGTTCCGACACAGCAGCTAACGCCATGATGTCTATACCCACCTGACCAAGCTCGTTGAGAACTTCTTGTGCTTGTGCCACTGTCTCCGAAGATACAACAGTTCCGTTACCTCCCAAAAACGCACTTACAACACTTTTGTGATCTTCATTAAGCAAAAAATTAACAGAGCGAACACCACTAACATTTGAAAGGAGATCTCTGTAGTATCCTATATTTGCGCCGGTAGAAGGATATCTTATTTTATTTAATAATCTCTCTCTCAAAAATTCATCCTGCTCAGTATCTGTGCCACCGCCTACTTCTATGCTTTTTACTGTTATAATATTTTTCATGGAAATACCGACAACCTGTATTTCATTTTTTCCTATCTGCTCTATATCATCTTTGCCACAGTTATATCCAGCTCCACATTCCTCTGCGGTCACATCAGCGCCTACTTCTCCTTCACCTGACACTATCTTCACTGTGACATCAGTATAGTAGTTTAGTCCATCTTTGCTTATCACTTGTGTACCGGCCGGTATAATAACATCTGTTTCCAAAGTCTCCGTAAGCGAAAACACCACTCTTCCTGTGGCCTTTGTGCCTTCCAAGCGTGTAAGTCCATATGCACTGGCGTGCTTATCCAGTGATTCACCGTCTGCCGATTGTATGAACATCTGTTTTTTTAGCCACTCTGCATACAAATATGCCTCAAAAATCTCGCTTGCATATGTCTGTAGTCTTAAACCACAATCAGATGCATCAGATGGCACATAGCCTGCTTTCAGGGCAAAATTTTCTTTCATTCTGCTCAAAATTTCCGAATAACTATCCATTTATACAAATCTTCTCCGTTTCATATATTTTTCCCATATATCTATATCGCACACTCACACAAAAAGAATACTCTCCATCTGTTTCTACATTGATACCCTCATATTCTGCATCACCGCACTGTATAATAGCCTCTCTGACCGCCTGTTCACATTCTTTTTCAAAATTATTTGAAAGCAAATGAACCTCTGCCAATCTGCTGCCGATCTGTGGGTTAAATGCGAACGAGCCTTTTGCTATTGCTATGCAGTTATACACAGCTTTTCTTAGTTTTTCAGCATAATTTCCGTTATCTATCATTCTGTGTCCTCCTGTGGTGTGCATTTTCTCAAAAATACTTTATCACCTGCATGAAGCATATAAGATTTTAGATTGCCCTGATTTGCAAGGGTGATCTGAGTCAAATCATAGCCTGTCCTCTCGCAAAAGTGCCACAAATTCTCATCCTCTGTCACGTAATACACATCTGCTCTGCCGTTTTCCACATTATTCTGTTTTTTAAATTCAAAGCTATATTCTATGATATCAGGTGCTATTGATATAGTATAATCCAGCTTGATAAGCTTAGCCCAAAAGCTACCAAGCTCCGGCACACAAAGCACATTTGCCCTGCCATCCCTAATCAGGCTGTCCATCTCGGTTGCAAGCTTGCCACAATCACTCCCAAAAAGCTTTCCTCTCCCCACTATTATGGTATATTCATCATCACTTGTTCCTTTGTTAGCACTTTTATTTACACTGATGCTCTCAGGGTTGTATGGCATCTCAAATTCGCCAAATCTCATCAAATATGTATTCATCCGCACACCACCTGCTTTCCTTTTGCATATATCTGTATATCATCCACTCGCCTGCGTGCCAAATCATACTTAATATCTGTGACATGACACCCTGTGTATATTACGTCATCAAATCCCAGAGTAAAATTATTTAGGTCATCTATATTATCAATTACATCAATAGGAAAGCTCTTTATCTCTATCACGTGCAACTGCATATTGGGATAAAAATTCACCGGCTCATTGCTCCACAGCTGATACAGGGGCTTAAAATTATTGTTTTCATACGAGTTTATATATCTGGCATCAAAAGACTTGCCATCTATAAACACCGTCACGCTTACTTCTTCGTCTTCATATATATTATCTATAACCTCGCTAGTCTTGCACTTCACAGTCATCTCGCAAGTGAAAGCCAGTGCATCTGCATCATATTGCACACTGCCGGAGGCTATGCTTATCAACCCCGAAACATTTTTTAACAGACATTCGCCTATCTCACTGGCAACAAGATGACATTCGTTTCCACCTGCATTTACAGGAGTATATATCTTTAGCAAAAATGTCTCGTAGGAGTATAAGTCCGACTGAATAAACGTGTTTTTTATACCCACAGTGCATATTTTCTTGCTCACAGGCCTTTGCACTCTATGGGTTAGCATAGCCTGATTAAACTCTATCCCGCTTAATCTCGGATTAGTTCTCAGTATATTAAGCAGAACATCTGCCTTATCCGTAAAAATTGCCATTGCTGTCACCGCCGTTCTTTTTGCTTAAAATCGCCCACACATACAAGGCCTCATCGCCACTAAGATATATCTCTGCCTTACGAATACAATATTCCTCGTCATCAATAGTCACCACAGCAGATGAATCCATCTTGTCTAGCCTGAGGTCAGGCGGACCTACATAAGTGTAGCGTCCGCCATCTGCGATACCTGCCTCAAGATATGCGTTGTCAATATATACTCTGTTTTTATATCTTAAAGGAGAAATAAAAGCCTTGCCCTCATATTTCTCACCATTATAACTAATCTGCACAGTTGTGCCGTATTTTTCAAAATTATGATGAATCCTCATTTTGTTTACACTCATCAGCCATCATACCTCACACTGCGAAAAGAAAACCTGCCCTCATCCAACAAATCGCTGATAGATGCCTTAGCCTCTATCCACATATCATATGCATATTTGCAAGCATTGTCGTTCTTTGTGATGCTCACATCACCTGCCGAGAAGCTCTTATCCTCTCTTATGCCCATTAGCATCACATAATTGTAAAATGCAAGCATTGCACAAGCATCCTCCACTCGCACAGTATCTTCAGAGTTTAGATCCGTAGATTTCAGCATTGCCTTTATTTGTCGCAAGGATTTTAGACATATAGGTTGCCATTTTTCTCTGTCACTTTCATCTATATCGGCAAGCACCGAAAATCTGCTCAAAATATTGCTTAGCTTAATATTCAAGGCAGAGCCTCCCATCAATAGCTCAAAATTTTAGATGCGTCTTTAAACACCTTAGCAAAACCTGCAATACAGCTGATAGAAGCCCTCTCAAGCTGTCTGTCGATAAGCTTATCATATTCTGTGATTACATCACCTGCCTGCACCATTTCAAGAGCATAGTTGCTGTTAAGACCGATTATCTTATCGGCAGTCATATCAGGCACATGAATAAGCTTTGCACCAAGCGGGGTGATAAGCTCGCCTGTAGCATGGAAGTTAAGCCCTGCATTAGAGTCTTTCATCTCAGTGAGGCTGAGCAAGGATTTCACCATACCTGTAGGTGCAATAATTGTGTTTAGCTTGTATGGAGCAAGGCTTGTCCAGAGATCGAGAAGATCTGCATAAGACAACTCACTTGTGCCGTTCACTACATCAGCTGCATTGTTGTTGCCGTCACCATTTACAAGCACATTCACTGCATCGTTCAAAAGCATCTTGCCGATATATGCGCCTATCTGCTTCAATGTCACTGTGAAGAGGTCTAAGCTCTGAAACTTGAGTGCTTCATAAGAGCTTACAAGCATTCTGCCTCTTTTTCTAAGCTTGATAAGATTTTCCTGAGTATGTATCACTGTCTCCGGAATAACTGCACCCTCTGCAACATCTGCAAGAGATTTTTCATCATCTGTCGGAGTTGATGCAATGCTTCTGTAGTCCATGCTGTCTATCATAGTAGTACCTGCACAGATACTTGGAAGCACATTTTCAAATTCCATACCTGTTTTTACAGCTCGACAAATATATTCAGGGAATAGTGCTGCCGAAGAAGTGGTCTGGAAGAATTTTTCCACCACGTCTGCACCCTTGCCCGATACCTTAATATCAAATCGCTTCAACTGACGCTGGAAGGCATCCATGCCCTCAAGCGGTGTGTCGCAGTAGTTTTCAGATGGATCAAACTCCTCCAAAACCTGTGAAAAGCTCTTTCCACCAATTTTATACATACCTTTTTCAAGATTTATATTCTCATATTTTCCCATAATTTAATCTCCTTTTCAAAAATCCATAATAAAATTATTAGCCAAAATAAACTACAGCCTGTGATGAACCGGCATCATAATTTACCACAAGACAGCTTGTGCCACCTGTTGATGCATTCTCAAGCTTTCCGTCAGAGTTTACACAGAGTGAACATCTACCAAAGCTTGGTTGAGATGCCACATCAACCTTTTCAAAACCGCTTAACTTAACAGCTACAATACCATTGCTCACATTCACAGCGATACCATCAAAGGCATCACCGCCGGCGCATTTGCTCACTGAATCATTATCACTTACCTTTACAAAGTCGCCCTTCTGCACAGTGCCCGACTCCTTAAAGGTTACAATATTTTCCATAATTCCTTTATAATCAATTTTCATTTTAAAGCTTCCTTTCTATCAGATACTATATTTTGAATTGTCCAAAATGTTTTTCTTAGCCTTATTTTTATAGAGCTGTGGCACAGGCTTAATCTCGCCCTTTGCCTTTTTTTCAAAGCATTCGCACAGATTTTTTAACTCGCTTATGTCAAGCTTTTCGGCTGTTTTGCTGATTATCGCAGATAGCTCATCATTCACACAAGCCGCCGCTTTCACTGCACGTGTCACAAGCTCCTTTTTATATTCCTCAGCCAATTTATAGCTATTTTCCATAGACTTAATACTGTCATGGAGTTTGCGTGCCTCGTCTGCCGTCAGGCTCATTTGCTCGCCCTTGGCAAGGCTTTTCATTATCTCCTGCATATCTTTTTTACCTCCGTAGCTAAATGATTTTATCACGCCTGCACTTCTCTGTGCCGGCACCGCCACAAAAGACCATTCGTATGCATCGTATGGTTCTTCTATAATGTGGTAGCATAGCTTTTTGTCATAATTTTTCCCTTTGATGTGGTTGCACTCTCCAAAAGACGCATCACAACCGCATATTGAGCAATATCTCTTTGAGGCACTGCATCCTATGCTAACTTCCTTTTTGATTCCGCTGTCGATAGAGTTTATCAACTCTTCGTTACCATCCTTTGGTATATATGCCTTTGCTTTTAGTCGCACCAGAGATTCACCTGCCAGATTACTCTCGCCCTCTACAGCCTCTGCGTGACATTCATATATCCTTGCCACCTGATTAGATGCCTTGGGATTGTGATCACAAATGCCTGTCTTACCCACAAACATTTGTGCAAGCTTTTCTATCGCATCAGACGAAAACTGCTCAAAATCTCTATCTATGTCATTGTCACACAGCACCACCGAAAAGGTGTACACCTCATCAGCTTTATATTCTCGTCTTGTATATTTGTTTATAAGCTTTATCTCGGTTTCGTCCGGTGTACCAAAAGGCACTATGTTCTCTTTGTTACTCAACTTTTCCACCTCCGTCTATCTTCATTTCCAAAAGCTTAGCTTGGGCATTGGTATATCTTGCATTGGCAAGCTCCACCTCATCCTGAAGATTGATATTGCCCCACTGCACCTCAAAATCAGCCACATAGCCACGACTTATGAGATAAGCACTGCATATTTTTGATATCACAGGCGTAAGCAAACTGCGATAATACTCCAGCTCGCTTGTGAGTATATCTGCCTGCTGTGAAGACATTCTCTCCGTAGTGGACCATGATAATCCCAACAAAAACGGAGGTATAGATAGCTTTGCCACAATCTGCTCCAGCATCTGTCTCACAGGCACCTCACTGCTCAGCACCTCGCCATCAGCGCCAATTACCTTTATGCTAACATCACCGGCAGCGATAAAATCAGATACTCCACTACCCTTAGACATCGCCTTGCTCCATTCGTCAGCAATTTTGCAGATATCCGATGCAGCATTTCTTTCGTTTTCCGGCGACGGATGATAAGTGATAGCATAGCGAACATTTCCGGCACGCTCCCAGTTGACACCAATAGTATTGTATATCTTAAGGAGTATATCGCACACAAAAGGCAAACCGCCTATAAGTGAAGTACCATAAACATTGCCCTTTTTAGGATTAAGAGCAGTCACACACACTAGTTCCTGTCTGCTAACAGGCTCTGCACCACCCACTCCCTTAACGCATACCTTCATATCCATTTGTGAACCATCGCTAACAAGCATCACATCATCAAGGTAAGCATTATATAGTCCAAATACATCTCCGTTATCATCAGCGACAATCTCGCCCACAGCAGTGCCATAGGTGAGCATACTATCCAGATATGCACTCACAAACGATTTAATGTCCCTACTGCTTGCGCCCACAGGCATATTATTAAGAAAGCGATTAAGCTCCTTTTCGAGCTTAGTGTTTTCGCACTTAACAGAAAAATCGCACGTAAGCCTTATTATCTTTTCAATAGCCGCATCTATAATCGGCACAGCCTCTCTTATAGACTCATAAAGCCTTATTTGGGAGTGACTAAGCGGTGAATACTCATTTATAAACGAAAACGGGTGTTTAAACATCCTTGATGCAACTGTCTGCACACCGCCCAAGGTTCTTTTTTTCTTTTTTCTCTTATCTAAGATACCCATACGCTATCAGCCACACGACACAGTCACACACAGGCTGTATATCGTTCCTTTCATAAAATTATGTAGCCCCCTAATTATTTTTTGAAAACACGTCTGAGCAATTTAGCTCAATATTATCTTTTAACACTTGCGACCACAAAGCCGCCGTCATTATTTCCGAGCAATGTAGATACAAAATAACGGATATCATCCATTGCATGGTCATTCTCTTTTACGGGCGAGTCTTTACCACTGCCGTCCCAGCGATAAAGACCAAATTCACGCATAGAATCCGCACAGGTGTTGCATATCTTTATCTTGCCCTGTTTTAGGGCGGTTGCAGTCTTGCGTATCCCGTCTGTCACATTGTTTTTTGCAGGTATCACATTAAAGTCGCCATGCCTTTTTATTACCTCGATAAAGCTTGCCGCCGATGGATCCACAGTTATTTTACTGATTCTCAAGCCGTCTGTAAGCTCCATCAGTGCCTTATAATGCTCCTCGTCGGTTTTCATATAACCCTCACTGCGTGATGCAAAGTAATATTCCTTGATACGATACCACACATCACCCATCCTGCCCCATAGTCCAAACGACGCAGGATTGACAGTGCCATAGTCGCACGAAACCGCATATTCATCGAACACCCCATCAGGCACATCACAAAACGCACCCTCAACCATAAATGGATACACAGCTCCTTCGGCTGCCACCCACTTACCTTCCACAAATCTCTGATAAAAGCTTCCGCTATACATCATCTTATATCTGCCTATAAGCTCTGGAGTCAGGGAAGGATTATCCTCCATGCGAAAATGCAGATACAAGGCGTTTTTGCTTTTGCACTTTAATATCCATTCATTGTGAAACCAATGCTGAGGGTATTCGGGATTGCAGTTGAACCAAAACTTAGAACCCACCACCGAGCATCTTGCCAGTGCTTGCTCCACAAAAGACCTAGGCATCAGCGCCACTTCGTCAAACAGAACACCTGCGAGGGTCATACCCTGTATCAAAGCCGCCGAGGATTCGTCCTTGCCGCCAAAGAGAAAAAACCTATTGGTTCTGCCATCCTTGTGAATTATGATAAGATTTTCACTTGCCTTAAACTCACACTCAAAGCCAAGCTCAGCAAGTATTGGCATAAGCGGTGTAACCACGTTACGCTTAAGCGAGCGAATCGTCTTTCCGCATATCGCAAAGCTCATATTTTCAAAGTCATAAAAGCTCCACGCTATAAAGGAAATTCCCATGCAGATCGTCTTGCCACTTCGTACAGCACCGTCGCAGATTATAGCATCCATATTTCGATCCTTGCTCTGCTTACACCACCAGCACAGCACCCTAAGCTGTTTTGGGGAGAAAGTTTTAAAATTCATGCTTACTCATCATCACCTTGTGATTTTCTGAGTGCAAGTGAGCTTTGTTCCAACGCCTTATAAAAAGGTATCGCAACCTGCGAATTATCTTCACACACAACCCCCAGCTTTTCGAGAGCTTTCACCCTATCCGCAAACTTACATTCTATGGTGCCGTCTTTAGTTTTCTTAAACTCTGTCACATTGCATAGGTCCAGCTCATCCAGATTCACATCCTCAGGGTCTGCCGAAAGCACCAATCTCAGTGCATCGCCGATACCACCAAAAGCAAGCATTTCCAGCCCGCATATCATTCGCACCTTAGCTGTTCTCATTCGTGACGATGCTATTTTGTCTATGTGGTCTAGTATTTCAGAGTTGCCAAGCAGTTTCTCTGCCACAATATCGGGGTTTCTCTTATACCCTGCCTTTGCAGCCGCCTTTGTTCCACTGCCTGTGGTTACATACAAACTGCAAAACAACATTTCCTTTTCGCTCAGCCCCGAAGTATTTTTTGATACCAGAATACTTTTTACCCTCCTTGTCTAATTTTGAAAAGCGCTTCTCAATAAACAGCAAAAAAAACCCCCTATTTCGATAAAATTATCGAAATAGGGAAAATTTTCTTTAAATATTTTATTTTTAATCTTTATTTTCGTCAGGGAGAACTACATCTGCTGTATCTCCACGTTTAAAGGATCTTCTTGCCTTTGCAGCTGCCAGCTTTGCCTTTCTGTTCTTGTCATATGCCATAACCAGAACAAAAGATATTCCGCACAAACCAATCACGATAGAGGCAATGCCACCTGCAAGCCAATAGTAAAGCGAAGAATCAGACTTTTTATCATTCTCTTTGATAAAGCTAAAATCGCCCTTTCCTGTGTTTTTCACCACAACGCTACCTGTCTCACTGTCTTCCTCAAGGTCGAGAGAGATTGTAGACCATGTGTCACCGGTAATTACACTTCGTGTGTTCTGTGTAACCTCAGAGTAATATGCGTTGTTTTGACCCTCCTGATAAGTTCCTTGGTTATAATTATAGTCATAATCAATACTTTCAACATAACCATCGCCACCATCATCAAATGAAGGTTCTGCAGGCTCACTGCTATCCAAACTTATCACGTCTGATTCATATTCTGATTCTACGTCAGTAGACGAATCTACGTATGATGAATCTACATACGATGAATCTACCGTCGTGTCTGATTCGATAGGCTCAGTAGAGCTATATTCCACCTGCGAATCCACATAATCGGAGGATTGCTCATAGACGCTACTGTCAACCGGTTGATCAATCTGCGAATCAACTACTTCAATTGGCTCATCCTCGCCCACAGCAATGTTGCTCATCTGATATGCCATAGCCGGCACACAAGCGATCGCTACCGCCAATGTAAACACCATAACAAGGCTCAAAAGCTTATATTTATTTTTCATTTTTATCACCCTTAACGCATTCGTTCTTTGAAAACCTGATAAAATAAAAATCGCATTTGCAAAAGTCGGAATTATCGTAATTTGATAATTCCGACTTTATGAATAAACATTATTTAATCTATCAAATTACTCAGCAACAAACATAGATACATCATACTTAGAAATCTCTTTGTCGTTTGATGTAACATCACCGGAAATCTTTGCTACTATATCAGCTGTATAAGCCTTGAAATCCTCATCCTTGTATTCATAAAGAAGAGTATCTCTGTTCATACCGCTTGTAACCTCGTTGAGCTTATACTCAGGCTCAGCCTCTGCATCATCAGCTTCTGTATCAGCTGTATCAGCATTCTCTGTTGTATCTGCTGTTTCGTCAGCTGTATCGTCTGTTGTTTCTGTTTCAATTGTTGGCATCTCGATAGTGAGGAAGTCCACATACTCTTTGATGTCACCCTTGAACACTACATAAATACCGTCTTCAGCTTCAACAACCTTTGCCTTGTTATCGCCAAGCTCTTTTACAGCGCTGAGGATAGCTTCATCAGCAGAAGAAGAATCCAGCTTTTCTGTTCTTGCCACTGTAGGATCAGATGTGATCTCATATTTCTTCATATAATCGAGCACGCCATTGCCAAAGCTCTCTGCTGACTCTGTGCTCTTTGCGATACCCTCAAAAACTTCTTTATATTCTTTCTTAAGCTCGTCTGAGATATCAACCTCAGTGGTTGTGTCTGTGTCAGCACCCTCCACTGTTTCTGTGGTCTTGTAGCTTGCAAAAACATATCTATAGTGAGTATAGCTCTCTGTAAAATACTTTTCTAATTCGTCGTTAGAAACTTCTTGCTTACCACCTGAAGCATATAAGCCCTTGAAGATAGCATCCTTGTAATATTCGTATGCAATGCTTGCATCGTAAGATTGCTTAGAAACGCCCATGCCCTCTACAGATGAATACATGCTATCTCTGGAATAGCCTGTGTAGCCATACATAGCATACATACTCTCCATCTGTGAGAAATAATCGTCTACGTATTTTTCTACATCCTCCGCTGTATAAGCATAGTCTGTGCCTTCTACTACGTTTTTAGCGTCCATCTGATATGCTATGTATTC
Source organism: Clostridiaceae bacterium (assembly GCA_016296885.1). Taxonomy (GTDB): domain Bacteria; phylum Bacillota; class Clostridia; order Oscillospirales; family Acutalibacteraceae; genus JAEEHZ01. The sequence goes on from JAEDHT010000012.1 coordinate 26,354, forward strand.
CATGCAGTATCTCTTAGCTTCGCTCTTAACGTACTCAGAAACTGTTACTTCCTTGTCGTCATTATCCTTAATTTTAGAATCGCCGGTCATGCCCTCGCCTTCATATTTGCTTGAAGCATCCTGATATGCAATGCTCATGTAGTTTAAGTACAAGCCGATCGGCACTTCCATATCCTGATAACGATAAGCCCATGCATTTTCCATAGATGTGCCGAGAGAAATAGTCTTGGAATTTGAGCAGCCGGCAACAGCACCGAGCATTAAAAGTGCCAAAACTACAGACACAATTTTTGTTATTTTCTTCATTTTATTACTTACTTCCTTTCACTTAATTAAAATATATAACACGTGAATAGGATAATTATACACACATTTTTTTGTTTTGTCTACTAATTTTCCAAATTTTCTGTGTCTATTCCAAAATTTTTTTCAAAATTTCGATTGGTTTTTCGCCCTCAAAAAGCTTTACAGCAAGATAAGGCTTGTTTCCGGCGTTGAGCAATGTGCGAGTGCGATTTTCTCTCATTATTTTTTCCACTGCCTTGCACTTGATGTCTTTTATATATAGCATCAGCCTGTCGGTCACTTGTCTTATTTCGCTTATACCAAGCAAAGACGCACTGTTTCTGATAAGTGCAATTGATATGAGTCCCATTACAGATTTTGGCGGTTCACCAAATCTATCCACAAGCTCATCCACCACATCATCAGCATCATTCTGACTTCTAATATCTGCTATCCTTTTATACACATCTATTCTCGTGCCACTGCTCTCGATATACTCGTTTGGTATGTGAGCCTGCACGTGCAGATCAACCAAACAATCTATATCATCGCTTACGTTTTCTTCTCCTTTTTCCTCCCTGAGAGCCTCATTGAGCAACTTAAGATACATATCATATCCCACGTCCTCCATGTGTCCATGCTGAGATGCCCCCAGCACATTGCCTGCGCCACGAAGCTCAAGATCACGCATAGCTATCTTAAATCCCGATCCAAACTCAGTAAATTCTCTGATAGCGCTTAGTCTTTTTTCTGCAATATCGGTCAAAACCTTGTTTTTATAGAAAGTGAGATAAGCATATGCACGTCTTGTAGAACGTCCCACACGTCCTCTTATCTGATGTAGCTGAGATAATCCAAAGCAATCAGCTTTTTCTATGATAAGCGTGTTTGCATTTGGTATATCAACGCCTGTTTCTATTATCGTGGTGCATACAAGCACGTTTATCTCCTGCTCCACCATCTTTCGCCATACTTCCGAAAGCTCATTTTCACTCATTTTTCCATGACCTATGCCCACTCTGGCTTCAGGTATCTGCTGTGATAGCTGATATGCACGCTGTTCTATCGTGCCCACATCATTGTGCAAGAAAAACACCTGTCCTCCACGTCTAAGCTCTCGTCTGATAGCTTCACCTATCACACCTTTGTCATATTCCATTACATAAGTCTGCACAGGGTATCTGTCCATTGGTGCTTCTTCTATAACCGACATATCTCTTATGCCACTCATAGCCATATTAAGTGTGCGTGGTATAGGAGTAGCAGAAAGAGTAAGCACGTCCACATTTTTCTGCATTTGCTTCAGCTTTTCCTTTTGTGCCACTCCAAATCGCTGTTCCTCATCTATTATCACAAGACCAAGATCACGGAATTTGATATCATCCTGCACAAGTCTATGAGTACCTATAACGATATCAATGCTTCCTCGCTTCAGTCCGTCTATTATCTTAGTCTGCTCTGATGCACTGCGAAAACGTGACAAAAGCTCCACCTTTACAGGGAATCCCTCAAATCTCCTCAGCACTGTCTGATAATGTTGCCATGCCAATATCGTGGTAGGCACCAGTATAGCGCACTGCTTAGAGTCTGTCACACATTTAAAAGCTGCTCTAAGTGCCACCTCGGTCTTACCAAATCCAACATCACCGCACAGCAAGCGGTCCATCGGCGATTTTCTCTGCATATCGTGCTTTATCTCGTCTATACATCTAAGCTGATCATCTGTTTCGCTATATTCAAACTTCGCCTCAAAATCGTGTTGCCACTCCATATCCTCCGAAAAAGCAAAGCCCTCTGCCTTCATTCGTTCAGCATAAAGCCTTGTGAGTTCCCCTGCCATTTCTTTTACAGCCGCCCTCACTCGTGATTTTGATTTTTGCCATTCTGTGCCACCAAGCCTGTTCAACCTCACGGTGTTATTCTCTTTAGGCCCGATATACTTAGATACAAGGTCTAGCTGTGTGACCGGCACATAAAGCACATCAGATTTAGCATAGACTATCTTTATATAATCCTTAACCACTCCCTGCACATCCAGCTTGTGTATACCCTGATATATTCCGATACCATGAGCCACGTGAACAATATAGTCGCCCACGCTAAGCTCCGACAAACTTCCTATCTGCTTGCTGTTTTTAGAATTTCTGCTGTGCAACGATTTCTTTTTCGTTTGGATATTGGTCTGCCCGTGCGTAATCAGCACAAAATTTGCCGATGGATATTCCATTCCCGCTGTTAACACACCTGGACATACATATATCGCGCCATCTGATATCACATCAGGTGAACGCACAAATTTTGCATCAAAGCCCTGCTCCTTAAGATCATCAGCCAAATTTACGGCGGCCTTCTCGGTGCCTGCAAGCACCACGCATCTAGCCTTCCTGCTCACAACGCTCTCCAAATCTTCACAAAGAACCTTCACACTGCCACTCCATCTGGATAGCTGGTTTGCTGTAAAGCTAGCAAGCGTGCTTATTGGCAAATCATACGAACCATGCGTAAAGTTATCAAGAAAAACAGTCTTTCTTGAGCTTATTCCCACAAGGAACTCATTATAATCAATTCCGAATTTATCAAGCCCATTGCACAAAGTACCATCTGCCAGATAGTCCTTTATATTCTCATTGAGCATCTTGGTGTAAACTCTCATGCGTTCACGCACTTTTGAATTTTCAGAGATAAACACCAAATCTGTGCTTCTCAGATAGTTTAGTAGTGTGGCTGGCTTTTCATAAATATATGTTATAAATTTATCGCTATATGTAGGATAAACTCCGCTCCTTATACTGCTTGCTTGATTTTCAAGAGTAATCTTCGCCTTTTCGCTAAACTTTCCTCTCAAGAGCTTGGCACGCTTTTCTATCTTTTCTGCCAGCTCGTCATAGTCGCTTATAAGCACCTCGTTAGACGGAGTAATAACTACTTCTTCCACATAGTCGGTTCTTCTCTGAGTTTCGGTGTCAAAATAGTTGATAGAATCTATCTCGTCGCCCCAAAACTCAATTCTGATGGGATTTTCGTCATCCGGCACAAATATATCCACTATTCCGCCACGCCTTGAAAACTGGCCTGCACCCTCCACGTTTTCACAGCGTTCATATCCGTTTAGGATAAGGCTTTCCTCCAGCTCTTCAGGCGAAATCTGCAGTTCACTTCTCAAAGTGATAGATGCCTTTGCAAGCACAGACGGCGGTATGGTGTATTGGCAGAATGCATCTATACAAGTAACCACTACATACGGTGAACCCTTACCATTTTTTATCACAGAAAGTGCATTTAACCTTTGATGTTCATATTCTCTTGATATACCCACGCTATCCCGAAACATAAAATCACGCACAGGATAAAAAACAGCCTTCACTCCCATTGAGTTAATATCACTCAAAAGAGCATTGGCTTCTGTTTCGTCACCTGTGATGAGTATAGCTCCCGTGCTGTATTCCTTGCAAAGTGATGCCACCACGTTTGCCTTATGCACACCTGCCAATCCACTGGCAGCAGCTATTTTGCCTGATTTTATTGTCCTCGAAAGCTCCTTATATTCACTTAAAGAAGCAACTATTTCTGTTAAAAAATTCATCTGAAAAATATCCTTTTTCTCTAAGATATGACCTCTAAACACTCTTATTATCTCTTGGTGCTATCGGTGATTCCAAGCAGATAGTCTGACGAAACCTCAAAAATTTCACATAGTGCCTTAAGCTCTCGGTCATTAACGCCTCTCACTTGACCCTCCAGCTTAGATAACCCCGAAGAGTTCATATCAACACCTCGCACCTGAAGCTGAGCCAAAAGCTCCTTTTGCTTTATATCTTTTATCTTTCTAATATTCTTAACTCTTTCACCAATTATGTTTTTATCACCAAGAGGTTGTTTTCTTGTTCTCATATCATTATCTGCCTTTTTTTCTCATTTTACCAGATTATTATAACAAATAAAAACAACTCTTTCAACCGAATTTACAATATTATTGTCGGAAGAATATCCGCAGAATTTCACATAATTTATTGCAACTCCACATTAATATACAATTTTAATTTAACTTTTGGGGATAAAAATACAAATTATAATATGCCATGTGCATTATATTGCTCATTAGAAAAAACGAGATAAAAATTCACATCTTTTTCTTGACATAATACGACAGCAGATATATAATGTTGATATATTTTCACAGCAAAAGAGGTTTGGGTAAATGAAAAACAATTATAGCGATGAAATAATGAAGCTAAAGGAACTTTTGCATAATGCAAATCATGCAGTATTTTTTGGCGGGGCAGGCGTGTCTACCGAGAGCGGAATTCCGGATTTTAGAGGCGATGGTGGTATGTATAGCTCTAGTCAAATAGACAATCCGGAGTATATGTTAAGCAGAACTTGCCTTGAAGAAGAACCCGAAAAATTTTTCAAATTTTTTCGCACTCAAATGGTTTACAAAAACGCCAAGCCAAATTCTGCACATCTTGCCCTTGCACAACTAGAAGATAAAGGCCTGATAAAGGCAGTTATCACGCAGAATATTGATGGTCTGCACCAAAACGCCGGCAGCAAAAAGGTAATCGAGCTGCACGGAACCACAAAGCGTTGCTATTGTGATGTGTGCGGTGCAATTTCTGATAGTGATATTATGTGGAACTCAAATGATGTTCCAATATGCCAATTATGCAATGGCGTTATAAGACCGGACATAGTGCTATATGAAGAATGTCTTGATGATGAAAAATGGATAAATGCTGTAAAAGAGATCAAAGAGGCTGATTTGCTCATCGTCGGAGGTTCATCACTGGTGGTTAATCCTGCCGCCTCTCTGGTATCTGCTTTTTCAGGCAATCACCTCGTAATAGTAAATTATTCCCATACACCTTATGACAGCCACGCTGATATTATTATCCATGAGTCTGTAGGCAAAGTTTTAAATAATATATTATGAGAGAAAAAGGGCTGTTGCAATGGAGGTAATTTGCACACATTGCGCCTCCCTCGTCAGAGAAAGCCTTGTAGGTTATCATATAAAGTGCAACAGTAGGTAAAAAATTAGACAATATAACAGCCTTTTTCCACTCAACTAAAAAAATCTTCATCATACTGCAAAAAAGCTCCAATCTTTCGATTGGAGCTTTTTAAGAAATATATTATGCTAAAAAAGTAACTCTAAAAATTACTCGTTGATAGCGATAACAACGCCTGAACCAACTGTTCTACCACCCTCACGGATAGCGAAACGCAAGCCTTCTTCGATAGCGATAGGTGTGATAAGCTCAACATCCATATCTACGTTATCGCCAGGCATGCACATCTCTGTGCCAGCTGGAAGGGAGATAACACCTGTAACGTCTGTTGTTCTGAAATAGAACTGTGGACGATAGTTGTTGAAGAAAGGTGTATGACGGCCACCTTCATCCTTTGTCAAAACGTAAACCTGACCCTTGAACTTTGTGTGTGGGTGGATAGTGCCTGGCTTTGCAAGAACCTGTCCACGCTCGATCTCAGTTCTCTGAACGCCACGAAGGAGAACACCAACGTTGTCGCCAGCCTCTGCATAATCAAGAGTCTTTCTGAACATTTCAAGACCTGTAACAACAACTTTTCTCTTCTCGTCTGTAAGACCAACGATTTCAACTTCCTCAGAAGTCTTAACCTGACCTCTTTCAACTCTACCTGTAGCAACTGTACCACGACCTGTGATTGTGAATACGTCTTCAACAGGCATAAGGAAAGGAAGATCAGCCTTACGCTCTGGAGTTGGGATAAAGCTATCTACAGCGTCCATGAGCTCATGGATGCAAGCATACTCAGGAGCGTTAGGATCCTGAGAAGCACTTGAAAGTGCTACATAAGCAGAGCCACGGATGATTGGTGTATCATCGCCTGGGAACTCATACTCGTTGAGGATATCACGGATCTCCATATCAACGAGCTCGAGAAGCTCTTCGTCATCAACTTGGTCAGTCTTGTTCATGAATACAACGATGTAAGGAACACCAACCTGACGGGAGAGAAGGATATGCTCTCTTGTCTGTGGCATTGGGCCATCAGCAGCAGATACAACGAGGATAGCGCCGTCCATCTGAGCAGCACCTGTGATCATGTTCTTAACATAGTCAGCATGTCCTGGGCAGTCAACGTGTGCATAGTGACGTGTAGCTGTCTGATACTCAACGTGAGCTGTATTAATTGTGATACCACGCTCTCTCTCTTCTGGAGCCTTATCGATATTTGCATAATCTACGAATTCAGCGTCGCCACCGAGGTTAAGAACCTTTGTGATAGCAGCTGTAAGTGTTGTCTTGCCGTGGTCAACGTGGCCGATTGTACCAATGTTAACGTGCGGCTTACTTCTTTCAAATTTTTCCTTTGCCATTGGGAATCACTCCTTAATGTTATGTTTATACGCTTGTATAAGCTTAATGTAATTCTATCAACTTTTTTTGAAAAAATCAATAGAATTTGCGAAATAACTTCAAATTATAGAAAACTTTTTCAAGTTTTCTATAATTCTGGTTATTATCTATAGTGAATCTTCTAAATTATTAGATTATTCTTCTGTTTTCTTGCGAGCTGTGATAACAGCCTCAGCTACGCTCTTTGGAATTTCAGCATAATGGCTAGGCTCCATTACATACTGTCCTCTACCCTGAGTCTTACTTCTCATGTCAGTAGCATAACCGAACATCTCAGATAGTGGAACCATAGCAGTAACACGCTGTGCGCCATTGTCTGCTTCCATACCCTGAATCATACCACGACGTGAGTTCAAGTCGCCTATAACATCACCCATATACTCTTCAGGAACGATAACAGAAACCTTCATGATAGGCTCAAGCAATGTAGGATCAGCCTTCTTCATAGCCTCTTTGAAAGCCATAGAACCAGCGATCTTAAATGCCATTTCAGAGGAGTCAACCTCGTGATAAGAACCATCGTAAAGTGTTACCTTAACATCAACAACATTGTAGCCTGCGAGAACACCGCTGAGCATTGCGCCCTGGATACCTGCGTCTACAGCCGGGATGTATTCCTTAGGAACAGCACCGCCGACAATTTCGTTTACAAACTCGTAGCCCTTCTCTGGGTTAGGCTCGATTCTGATCTTAACGTGACCATACTGACCTCTACCACCGGACTGACGAGCATACTTCTGATCAACATCTGCATTTCTGCGGATAGTCTCTTTGTATGCAACCTGTGGCTTACCGATATTTGCTTCAACTTTGAATTCACGGAGGAGTCTATCTACGATGATTTCAAGGTGAAGCTCACCCATACCGGCGATAATTGTTTGGCCTGTCTCTTCGTCTGTATATGCCTTAAAGGTTGGGTCTTCTTCAGCAAGCTTTGCAAGAGCAACGCTCATCTTTTCCTGACCGGCCTTTGTCTTAGGCTCGATAGCAACACGAATAACAGGATCTGGGAATTCCATTGATTCGAGAATAACTGGATGATCTTCATCACAAAGTGTATCACCGGTTGTTGTGTTTTTAACACCAACAGCTGCTGCGATATCACCTGCATAACAAACTTCGATATCCTCTCTGTTGTTAGCGTGCATCTGAAGAATACGTCCGATTCTCTCGTTCTTGTCTTTTGTAGAGTTATACACAGCGCTACCCTTTGTGATAACACCTGAGTAAACTCTGAAGAAGCAAAGCTTACCAACATATGGGTCAGTTGCAATCTTAAATGCGAGAGCTGAGAATGGCTCATCGTCAGATGCATGACGGCATGTCTCCTCGCCTGTTTCTGGGTTTACGCCCTTGATAGCAGGGATATCTGTTGGAGCCGGCATATAATCTACGATTGCATCAAGGAGCTTCTGAACGCCCTTGTTACGATAAGAAGTACCGCATACTACAGGTACCATCTCGTTTGCGATAGTAGACTTTCTGATCTGCTTCTTTATTTCTTCTACTGTAAGCTCTTCGCCACCGAGGTATTTCTCCATGAGATCCTCGTCAAGCTCTGCTACGCTTTCAATAAGCTCATCGTGATATTTCTGAGCAAGCTCTTTCATATCCTCTGGGATTTCCTCTTCTCTCATATCCTGACCAAGCTCGTCATAATAAACTTCAGCTTTCATCTCAATGAGATCGATAATTCCCTTAAATGTATCTTCTGCACCGATTGGCAATTGAATCGGCACTGCATTACATTTTAATCTGTCTTTCATCATCTGTACAACACGATAGAAATCTGCACCCAGAATATCCATCTTGTTTACGTATACCATTCTTGGTACGCCGTAGTTGTCAGCCTGACGCCAAACTGTTTCTGACTGTGGCTCAACGCCACCCTTTGCGCAAAGAACTGTTACGCTACCGTCAAGTACACGCAATGAACGCTCAACCTCAACTGTGAAGTCAACGTGTCCAGGTGTATCGATAACGTTAATTCTGTGCTTGTTCCAGAAACATGTTGTTGCTGCAGATGTAATTGTAATACCTCTCTCCTGCTCCTGTACCATCCAGTCCATTGTAGCGGCACCATCATGTGTTTCGCCGATCTTGTGGTTTTTTCCGGTATAGAAGAGGATACGTTCTGTTGTAGTAGTCTTACCGGCATCGATGTGAGCCATGATACCGATATTACGTGTCATCTCAAGTGAAACTTGTCTTGACATAAAATCCTCCTATAATGAACATAACCCCTGCACACACGCACGGGGCTATTGTTCTTCCGCTTTTGTGGGTTAAATTACCATCTGTAGTGTGCGAAAGCCTTGTTGGCCTCTGCCATCTTGTGTGTATCATCACGCTTCTTAGCTGCGCCGCCAACACCGTTGACTGCGTCAAGTATCTCGCCGGCAAGTCTTTCCTTCATTGTTCTCTCAGAACGAAGTCTGGAATACTTGGATATCCAGCGCAAGCCCAATGTCTGTCTTCTCTCTGGACGAACCTCCATTGGCACCTGATAAGTAGCACCGCCGACACGGCGAGCCTTTACTTCTAATACTGGCATAACACCTTCCATTGCCTGCTCAAAAACCTCAAGGGCATCCTTTCCGGTCTTCTCTGCGATAATGTCAAATGCGCCGTATACTATCTTCTGTGCTACACCCTTCTTACCATCATACATAACGTTGTTGATAAGACGAGTAACGAGCTTTGAATTATAAATTGGATCTGGCAAAACATCACGCTTTGCTATTGAACCTCTTCTTGGCACTTTACTTCCCTCCTTCACATTTTATGATATCATAGGTACTCGAAAGCGACTGATCTTCCGTTGCGCCAATACAGCAAAATTATATATAAAGCACTGTATTGTGCATAAGTCAACTTAAATTATGTTAAGTGTATAGAAAAATTCAGCCCTTACTTACCTGCCTTTGGACGCTTTGCGCCATACTTGGAACGTGCCTGCATACGTTTTGCAACGCCCTGTGCATCAAGAGTACCTCTGATGATGTGATAACGAACACCAGGGAGATCCTTTACACGGCCGCCTCTGATAAGAACAACGCTGTGCTCCTGTAGGTTGTGGCCTACACCAGGAATATATGAGCTTACCTCAATTCCGTTTGAAAGTCTAACTCTTGCAATCTTTCTGAGAGCTGAGTTTGGCTTCTTAGGAGTAGCTGTCTTAACTGCTGTACATACGCCTCTTTTTTGCGGTGAGTTCTGATCTATAGCCTTACGCTTCTTAGAGTTCCATCCCTTAAGGAGAGCCGGAGCCTTTGCTTTCTTCTCAGAAACCTCTCTACCGCTGCGAACAAGCTGGTTAAAGGTTGGCATACTTCTTTTTTCCTCCTTTCCTCAAAAATCGCATTATGAATGGCGTCACTAGAATATTTTTCCTGCTTTGCCATACATTATTCATAGAATTTTCAGCTTTTTGAGCGGATTTTTAACAATTTTATCAGTGCTAATATCTGCTCGGTCGCCTCAAACCCCAGTATTTAGCATTTTACCATGTAAAGTTTCTTTTGTCAACCGATTTTTTAATAAAATATTGGCTATTTTTCATGTAAATCAAAGAAAAATAATATTTTTTCTTATTTCATCTCGTTGAGTATTTTTTATATTTGTGATACTATATCTTTAGATCATAAAAAAGTAAGTAATGATAAATCAATTTATCAAAGGAATGATTATATGAAAGAAATATTTTTTAATCTAGAGCAGTCTCTTTTAAACCATAAAAACGCTGTGCTGTGCAGTATCACAGCAAGCACAGGCTCCACACCAAGAGGAAGCGGTGCCAAAATGTTGGTGTTTGAAGATGGCAGTATATCAGGAACTATCGGGGGCGGTGCTGTGGAGTTTCGTGCAATAAACACTGCACTTGATATTCACAAAAACAAATGCGCAACTATTGAAAAATTTTGTCTGGCTAAGAATGATGTAGCAGACCTTGGCATGATATGCGGAGGTAACGTAACTGTCTATTTCAGATATTTTTCATGCGAAGACGAAGCTGATGTCAACTTTGCAAAACGCACCAACAGTCTGATGACATCTGATAAAAACGTGTGGCTCATCACAGAGCTCACTCAAGGCAAATCTGGCAGAATAGGCACCTATGACGAGGAAAACGGACTCACAATTCCTGATATGAGCATAGACGAAATCACACCACATCTTGAAAGCAAAGGTGTGCTTGCAGAGGATAAGCTATTCATCGAGCCACTTGTACGCATTGGTTATGTATATATTTTTGGTGGAGGTCACGTGTCGCAGGAGCTTGTTCCTGTGATTGCAAAGGTTGGGTTCAGACCCATAATCTTTGAAGATAGAGAACGCTTTGCAGATATTAACCTTTTCAAAGGTGCAGAGAAAACGATTTTAGGAGATTTCAATCACCCCGAACAATATCTTAATATTCGTCCTGAAGACTATATCGTAATAATGACACGAGGTCATCAGGCAGACTACACTGTTCTCGAATTTGCACTGAGAAGCCCTGCAAGCTATGTAGGCGTCATCGGTAGCAAAAGCAAGATGGCATCCACCCGTGAAAAACTACTTTCTGCAGGCATACCTGAAAGCGACCTCCCACGAATACACAATCCTATTGGTCTGCCCATCAAAGCAGAAACACCGGCAGAGATCGCCATTAGTGTTGCAGCAGAGCTTATCTTACACAGAGCAGAGCATTAATCGAATATTTAAAATAAAATTTTGGAGCTGTCGCAATAGAGGCAATTTGCACAATATGTGCCTCCCTCTGATGAGGGAGGTGGCAAAACGAAGTTTTGACGGAGGGAGAGAAAAGGTAAAATTCCTGCAAAAATGCAACTTTTTCTCTCCCTCAGTTTCGCTAACGCTCAACAGCCCCCTCGTCAGAGGGAGCCGATTTTGATAACAATTTCGTTTGTTTGTGCATATTAACCTTAATGCGACAGCTCCATTTTCTTTGGCAAAAAATAATTAGCTGATGTAATCCTCTAAAACCTTATTAACCTCCGCCTGGGTGTCCACCTCTATTCCGGTAGAAAGCAAAGCCTTATCATATTCCGGCAAAAAGTTGATATACATATCTGTCGTCCTATAAGGGCTTTGGCTTCCTTTTTCGAACACCGCAATTTTGCCATTGTATTCCTTAACCACATATGAATGGTACTTCACCGTCTGCGACTGCGAGCTTATCTGTGTATTATCAGGTTCGTCGGTGTTGTTTGCTTTTCTTTGTGCTAGAGCCGGTATTATTTCTGCATTGAGCATCAGCATAAAAATAAGAACTATCCCTGTTACTATCACTAACTTTTTCATAGCACGCACCTCAATATTTCTTTATACATATATTTTGGTGCATAATATCGCATTTATGCAATTTTTGCATTTTAGTCAAAAAAATATCGCAAACCAAAAGCCTGCGATATAATTTTATTCAGAAAATTAATTATCCAAGAATGTAAACATTCATTGTTCTTCTGCCGAACTGATAACATTCATCCACTGTGTCGTAGTACAAGTCTACAAGCACATAACCATCCATCAAAGCTCCGCCTGTATCAGATGCTGTGCAGTAGCCATATACTACAGAACCATCAGGAGATGCGATATACATCTTTGTGCCATAAGGAATGACATTTGGATTTACTGCAACTCTGCCCACCTGAGCAACCTCGCCTGTAGCTGTAAGGTTACCGGTAGCTGTGTAAGCTGTGCAAGAACCTGATATCATCTGCTTATAAGCTATTTCATTTCCGTTGCTGTCGATAAGCTTTCCGTTAGCCTGAGTAACAGTGCCTGAAGAAATCTGTTTCTTCTTTGTGCCTACAACCTGAACTTGCTTTACAGGCTCTTCCAAAACCTTTTCGCTAACAACCTCAGTCTTGCCCTTTTTGCCATCTACATATATTGTGCGGGAAACAACCTCTTTCTTACCCTCTTTGCCATACTGAGTAACCTTTGTTTCGCCAATATACATATCGCCGGACTCTGTAGACTCTATTTCAAAGTCGATAGCCTTTGTCTTTTTGCTCTCTTTGTACTTTACACGCTTTACAACGATTTCTGTGCCATCTTTTACAGCTTCGTCCCTAGCAGGCTCTACGATATCGTCTTCGCCTATCTCAACACCTGCAGACTCTAAAGCCTGAGCAACTGTAGCACCAATTACAACTGGTGTAACTGTGTTGCCATCTGCTTTAATAGAAACACGATTGATATGGTTTACTTCTATCTTCATATCAGGCTTAAGCTCAGAAGCCATATCAGGAGAAACGATATCATTCTCATCCAGTTCCACGCCCATCGTCTCAAGAGCATCTTTAACAGTTCCTCTATTAAATGTCTGCTGTGAAACCTCTCCGTCGATATCTACAGTAACATCAAAAGCTCTGTAAACTGTGATATCAATGCTTCTTGATGAGTTCTTATTGCTTACAATAAGATCATTCTCGTCGCAAAGGATACCCGCTGATTGAAGAATGTTATCTGTATCACCATTAAATGTAAGAACAGAAACAACATTTTCTCCATCTACTATCCTTGCTGTTGTGCCCATAGCGTTTACAGAAATAACTGTACCTGCTACTATAACACCTGCCAATGCAAAAGCAACTGTCTTTCTCACACCGAGGTGCTTAGGGGTAAGCTTTTTCACTGAACCAGATATTTTAGAAAAGAATTGATTCTTCTCTTTCGTATTATTACTAGACATATAATTAAACTCCTTGCTTTGTAACATTTAATTTAATTGTTACAATGTTTGTAATTTTCTAATATGTTTACATGGTCCCTCAAGACCACGGGTGCCATTGTATAGCAAGAGTGATTAAATGTCAAATGATTTCATCTATGGTATTTTGGTTATTTTGCTACCTTTGTCTATGACTTTTATTCCGTTTTTGTTATTAATATATTAAATTGCGTAAATTCAAATTAAAAATTTGTGTATAATGTATAATTTAATAAGTTACAAAAAAGTTACAAAGCGTTACAAATTTAAATAATTTTTGAAATAATAAAATTCACCAAACCAAAAACATAGTATTTAACACATTTTTTAAAAATATGATTGTTATTATTTTAACAAAGTTTAAGAGATTTTTATTCACTTTTATTTAAAAAAGTTGATTTTATGCGGTTTTTCCTGCCTTTTTTCATCTAATTTCTGTATTTAAGCCATTTTTTTGATTGTGCTTTATGACGAATTTCAATTTTAGGCTTACAATATCAAAATTTTACTGTTTGTTACTTGCTTTTTCCTATTTTTCAACACTACATATATGTGTGTATTTATTATATTTGCCTCTCACACCACAGCATATACTATATATAGTTATTCAATTGAAATTCAATTTGATACAAGTTTTTGAGCCAGTCTAGTGATAGATGTTATCAAAAATAGCATCTCAAAATTTAAATTTAAAATTTATTTACTTTTTACATTGACAAACCCCCTTTTTATATGTATAATATTTGACAGTTGAGTTTTGCGGGTGTGGCGGAATTGGCAGACGCGCTAGATTTAGGTTCTAGTGTCAGCAGACGTGGGGGTTCAAGTCCCTTCACCCGCACCACGAAAAAACCTCTTTTGTCTACCAGACAAAAGAGGTTTTTTCAATGATATCCGTTCCCTGCGGTCACGGATGATATAGCTAACGCTAAGATATCTGCTCCGCAGATGATATACGCTTCGCGTATGCAGGGAACGGATATTATATCATATTTGCAAAGCAAATATATCATGCGGCGTAAGCCGTATATCATATCGCAACAGCGATATATCATTGAAAAATTCATTGTTTTATGCTATATTTTTAAATAAAGTCGAGATGATGTGTGTGAAGAAAAGTATCGTTGTGATAGCCATTGTACAGTTCATTGTTTTTATATTATTTCTTGGTTTGCTGAGTGGCACACAATCGGTGGATTTAGCTCAAACCAAACAGCTTAACATTACCGTGAAAAGAATTGATTATAGAAGTGATTTTAACGAATCCAATCTTTACATATACGACGGATCTAAAGAATACAAGTTTTCCAAAGGTGCTTTGTTAGCGGAAAACAGAGGTGTGTATGATATGTCAAAAAAACTCAATGTGGGAGACACATTGACAATAACCTACATAGAAGAGTGCAATGTGTTTGGGAAATATAATCTAATTATTGACGCTTATTCAATCGATGATACATATCTATCATACGAAAGATTCAATGAAGATAAGCAGAAAGCCAGGATAGGAGTATCGATACTTTTTGGCGTATTTGAGCTGATTTTTATTTTAATTTCTGTTTTTATAATAATTATAAATAAAAAAATTTCTTACTCTAAAAAAAGCATTATAAACTAAATATTACAAAAACCAAGACATTTTAAATAATGCAGTCATACTACTTTTAATCTTTCTTATCCCTCTTATACACCTTTTGGTCGCTCTTTAGCAGAAAAGAAGCATCATTTGTCAGTAGACAAATGGTGTTTCTTTTCAACGAAATAAATCCCTTACGGATTTGTGAAATACACTTCGTGTGTGAAATATTGCTTCGCAATGTGAAATGCCTGCGGGCGTGGGTGGATTTATTTCATTTCACTTGATGCGTCAGCATCAAATTTCACAATGACCGAAGGTCTTTATTTCACATCCGAAGGATATTTCACCCTCTTAGTCGCAAACTAAAAAAAGATTGTTGACAAAATGGAAATAATTAAAATAATAATAACGTCACTATTATCAGTAGTGGCGTTATTTATTATAGCAGAAGTTATGAAACATGAGCAGGTGACGAAACAATACACCACGAAGAAAACTTAATAAATTAATACCAGTCATCTTGTTTGGGCAGAAAAATTCTGCTATAATATCAGCATAATTATCTCCTACGAGTTCACACTCAAAAGGATTAATACAGATTATGGTTCAAGATGACAAAAAACCTGAAATAACAAGAATATTAAAATATTAATTGTGATTAAGGTGATTTATATGGGTATTGATTTAATACTGGGAAATTTATTTAGTATATTGGCTATGATATCCGACTCCATAAGCTCCTCAAGAAAAACTACCAAAGGCGTATTGCTGGTGCAAACCGTAAGTCAGGTTTTTTATACGGTAAGTACCATTATACTCAAAGGCTACAGCGGTGCAGTTCAAAACGCCGTGAGTATCTTTAGAAACTTAGAAGCAATTAGAGAAAAGCCCAATAAATATATGAAATGGGTTTGGGTTGCTCTTGGTGTAATCTTGGGTATTTGCTTCAATAATTTAGGTGCAATTGGTTGGTTGCCTGTTATCGGAAATCTCATATATTCCTTGGCTGTTTTTCATTTTAAGAACAACGAGAGAGCATTAAAAACAGTATTTGCCTGTATTGTTGTAATGTTTGGAATATTTAACTTTGTTATCCGCAATTATGTGGGAGTCGGCGCGAATATATTTATATTTGTCTCAACCATAATTTTCTTGATTAGGGACAAAAAATCAGATAATAAAAATAAAAAAAACACATAAAGAGGTAGATACGGCATGGATAGCTACTACAACAAAGAGGTTGAATGTGCTTCTGAGGAGGAACTACAAAAAATCCAAACAGAGCGTCTTATTGACATGGTGCATCGTTGCTACAACAATATTCCACTTTATAAAAAGCGATTTGACGATATGGGATTATCTCCTGATGAAATAAAATCACTAGATGACATAAAAAAATTACCATTTACATACAAAAACGACCTGCGTGACACCTATCCCTTGGGCATGACAGCAGTTCCGAGAAGTGAACTTTCTCGTGTGCACGCTTCATCGGGAACTACCGGCAAGCAGACAGTTGTTGCGTATACAAAAAAAGACTTGGAGGTTTGGGCGGAGTGCTGTGCGAGAGCACTCTGTGCCGCAGGTGGCAATAAGGACGACTTTGTGCATATCAGCTACGGTTACGGACTTTTCACAGGAGGCCTAGGGCTTCATTACGGTGCAGAAATGCTGGGCGCCACTGCAATCCCTGTTTCCTCAGGAAACACAAAGCGTCAGGTAGATATACTCGTTGATTATGAGTCCGATATACTTTGCTGTACCCCCTCATATGCGACATACATAGGAGAAACCGCCAAAAACATGGGCATAGATACATCTAAATTAAAGCTACGTGCAGGAATTTTTGGCGCAGAGGCTTGGACAGAGCAAATGCGCAGTGAAATAGAGGAACTCCTCCACATAAAGGCATATGATATTTACGGCCTTTCTGAGATTTGCGGACCCGGTGTTTCCTTCGAATGTAATGAGCAATCAGGTATGCATATTAATGAAGACTATTTCTATCCCGAAATAATCGACCCCGACACCGAGGAAGTTCTTCCTTGCGGTGAATACGGCGAGCTTGTTTTCACCTGTATAGGAAGAGAAGCACTCCCACTCATACGTTATCGCACAGGAGACATCTGTAAGCTGAAAAAAGAAAAGTGCTCCTGCGGACGAACATTTATAAAGATGTCCCGAATCAAAGGCAGAAGCGATGATATGCTGATAATCAGAGGCATAAACGTATTTCCATCACAGATTGAGAGCGTATTGCTTTCATTAGGTATGGAGCCCAACTATCTTATAGAAGTAGACAGGGTAAAAAATCAGGATATACTCGTTGTAAAGGTGGAGATACCCCGTGATTTTACACCTGTCACGATAAAAGACACTGAGAAAATTAAAAAACATATTGCTCAGGAGATGAAATCAACTCTCAATATATCTGCAATAATCAAGCTTGTAGAGCAAAACTCTCTCCCTCGCTCTGAAGGCAAAGCGGTAAGAGTAATTGACCATAGAATTCAAAAATAATATGGTCGACACATCATATCTCATTAAAATTAGCAATTATTTGTATCTGATAAAAATGGCTCAAACATCATTTTGAGTATACATAAATTTTTCTCAATGTTTTAATGATGCTGTAAGCCCAGCAATGTATTGCTGTATCAAGACTACATCATGTAAATTTACGGTTCCGTCATGATTTGTGTCTGAATTTATTCTCGAACCATAACCGTTTGATTCATGCGTTGTAAGATCGGCTATTATTCTTTGCAATACTGTAACATCCATCATGTTTACATTTCCGTCGCAGATGACATCGCCGTATTTTACGGAAAATGTGTCACCGTTTGAATTTTTAAATGTTGTACCAGATACTCTGTAATAGGTATGGTTATCTACTGTAATTGATGATGGATCGTTTTGTGTATTAATAATTTCTGCAATACAAAAACGTCCGAGCTTTTCTGTATCAATTAGCATACAGTCGCCCACCTGAACAGGATCCATCATCGTTACTTCCTTACTACTTGAAAGATGGAATACTTTGCAAAGAGAAGCGTCATATCCGTGGGGTATAGGCAATTTCAGGGCGACCGAGCCGTTTGGCGCAATCTCTTTACCGCCTTTTGTTGCAGATATATCATAGGTTCTTACGGATATATCCGGGTAATCAATATAAAGGCAAGATATGATGTAGTTAGTCAAGACGTATTCAATGTCGGCGTCGGAGTTATAAATGTCCACATTTATATCTACCTCGCTGTCTAATACTGTACCGGCACATGACACAACAACACCTGGCGCAGCATCTTTGACATACTTGTCAATGGCACGTAATTTTTTATTATAAGTATTTGTGTGATCTTCTGCGCTGCTTCCCGTATATCCGAAAAAAATTGTATCATCCGGCGTTACATATTCATCTCTGATAAGGCAATACGGATTTAACAATGTTAATATTTTTAAATTTTCGCAGTGGCCGAAAGCACGCAAGTCAATATTTGTTACACTTTCAGGAATAGTTACATCTGTTAAACCGTTACACTCATCAAAGGCTAACATTCCAATAGTTTTCAAGCCACGGGGCAAATTTATATCCTCAAGGCTGTAGCAACAGCTAAATGTGCTAGGCTCGATGCTTGATATATTATCCGAAAGTGTTACCGATCTCAAATTGTCGCAGGCAGAAAATGCATTTTCGCCAATACTGGTAACGCTGTTTGGAATAATTATTTTTTCTAATTTTTTGCACTCGGTAAATGCGTAACGTTCTATGGTTTTGACTTTTTTTCCGATTGTGACCTCCGTTAGGTTAAGGCAATTGGCAAATGCAGCGCGTCCTATTACAGTCACGTTATCTCCTATTTTTACACCGGTTAAATCAAAACAACCATTAAACGCATCAAACTCTATATCGGTTAAACTATTGGGCAGAGTAACCGATTTTACTTTAGTGTGGTATCTAAACGCAGACGATGGTATGTTCTTTATTCCTTCTTTAATTATTATCGATGTTATGGTATCTTTTTCCTGATACCACGGATAATTTTCATACCAACCGCCCAAAATTGTACCGCTTTGATTTTTACCCTTTGCAATAGTTAATACACCGTCTGAAAGCTCCCAGGTATAAGAATCAGATACAGATCCTTTTTCGGCATATGCCGTTGTGGGGATTATTGCTACTGTCAAGAGTATCATAAGCGATAATAATAGTGATGTTAGATTTTTCATTTTTTACCTCCGGTAATTTTTTTGTGACTAATTTCCGCAAATACGTGTCTAATTTCTTTCAGCAATTAGTACTACAGTGGTATTGTAATACACCAATAGGTATAAGTCAACAAAAATATTTATGTGCACACGGAAATCCATCTTCGAAATTGAAAAAGTAAGGGAACAGCATGTATAGTAAACATATGAAAAGAAATGGGATAACAGAGTATTTCGGAAAAGTCGAAAACACAAAGAAATATAACGAATACTATTACAGCGTATCAGAAGTAACCACAAATGTAATACCGGGAAGCTTATGCGGTTTAAAGAACATAGGTTAAATACACAAGTGAGTGCAAAATGACAGGATGAGCGAATTTTTAAGGGAGCAATTTGTAATGAAACGTATGCAGTGCTACTGCACCCTCAAACTAACTTAATTTTTATAAAACATCATCTTTGTTTACCGCAGGAGTTGCTGTATAATTGAAGGGTTGTTTACGCAATTCCACACAACACTACTTTGTAGATAGTTTATATAGTTGACGAACAAAAATTATATAACTTTTTATAATCGCAAGGGTAGAGCAAGGGTATAAAACACATTTTTAGGCTTATACGCAAGATTAAAACGGCATAGGAAATTCCTATGCCGTTTTTTATACCATATTATTTATATCGTCAGAGTTTCTCTGCGCTCACTTCATATTTTTTGTCAGTGTAATAATATTCTTATTATCCTCAAATCTATATGTCATAGAATCCATCATTTTTTTAACCGTATAGATTCCAAGTCCTCCTGATTTGCGTTCATCAATACCAAGGGTGACATCAGGATCAGGATTATCAAGAGGGTTGTAAGGCTTGCCATTATCAGCAAATGACATCTCAATAGTTTTGCCTTTAACTTCGCAAGATACTTGAGCTGAATCTGCTCCGCTGTACTTAACAATATTTGAATATATCTCGTCAACTGCTATGCAAAATTGAGAAATCATAATATCGTTGCATCCCACGGTATTTAAAAAGCCTTCTGTAAATTCAATAGCTTTAGCTGTATCCTCTGTTGTTGCACCGCCGTTAAAAACTTTCTTCTTAGGGTTTGAACCGGCATAATACAATCCCAACATTGTAATATCATCAAACTGGTCAGCTTCGCCTACGAAATCGTCAACATCTTTTTTAACAGCCTTAAGAATATCTGCAGGCACACTCACTGTTTGACGATCAAGAATATCTTTGAGGCGTTCCTCGCCGTACAACTCGTCATTAAGGTCTGTTGCCTCGGTAACACCGTCGGTGTATAAGAACAGAACGTCACCCTCATCAAGATGAATTTCATTCTCACGGTATTTGAGGTCTTCCATTCCTGCAAGAATAAAACCACGTCTACCCTTTAGGTATTCATATTTACCGTCAGCCTTTTTTAGCAACGGTGGGTTATGACCTGCATTTACATAGGTCATATTACCTGTAGATATCTCCAGCACACCCATCCACGCAGTAACAAAAAGTCCGGCTTCGTTACCCTCGCAAAGCTGGGTATTTGTCTTTTCAAATGCCATTGACGGAGCCATTCCCGTTTGAGTGTGGTTCTTGATAAGAGTTTTTGCGATAACCATAAACAGCGCCGCAGGAACTCCCTTACCTGATACGTCTGCCATTACTACAGCAAGGTGGTCGTCGTCCACAAGGAAGAAATCATAAAAATCTCCTCCCACCTCTTTTGCAGGTGCCATTGTGGCATGGATATCAAACTCTTTTCTTTCAGGGAAAGCAGGGAAAATACGGGGAAGCATATCCTCCTGAATTTGGGTTGCAACGTTAAGCTCTGTACTTATTCTTTCCTTTTCGGCGGTCATAGAGGTAAGGTTGTTTATATAGTTGTTTATGTCTTTTTCCATGGTCTTTATCGATTCAGACAAAGTTTGTATTTCATCGCCGGTATGTATGTCAAGTTTTGAAATAGCTGAATTTTCTTGTGCAGAGTCACTCTTATCAGAAACAAAAGTTCTTGTCGCATCTGCAAGCTTGTTTATAGGAGCAACTATCGACTTGGTTGTAAGCAAAATTGCCGCAACGATGGCTACAAGTGTCATTATTATAACTGCAATGCACACTAAAAGCAGAAAATCGTAACGGTCCTGCATAACGTCGTTCATCGAGATATCTACACCCACGAGAGCCTCAACATTTCCGTCAGCATCAATTATAGGTTCTCCTACTGATACAAGCCATCCGTATTCTTCAGTTTGAGAAATAAATGCCGGAATACCATTCTCCAAATCGCTGGCGTTAACACCCTCAGACAATGGATACTCTTCTCCTAGCTGTGATGCATACTCATAGTTATCAGAGTCGAGAAGATCCGCATCCATTATGTATACAGTCTTGTCCTCCCCGCCATTTTCGCCGGGTACAATTTTCTGAATATAAAGATACTCCAAATCGTTATTCTTTTTGATCTCATATAAAGAATCAAGCATCTCAAAATATTTGTCATCTGTTTCCAAAGTATCAGCATATTTTTCAATGGAATCAGCATCCATAAGAGAAGCCGCTGTGTTTGCGATGTTTGATGCAAGCGTCTTATAATGGTTATCCATTGTGTTAGCATATGCATTATAGCTTATAACAATAGATATAGATGCAACTAACGATACAATAATTATTAACATCAGTATCGTCTTCAATCTGAGTGAAGGCCTAAACTTTCTCTTCATAAAACCACCTCGTATTAATTCACAGCATTGATAATCCCAGCCAAGCTGAAGATGAATAATCTACCCCATATCCGAGCGCATAAATTTCCACTGCACCATCGCCACAAGTATTCTCAGGATAATAAGATATTATCTTATCCACATTGAAATACTTCAACAATGCACCACTGAACAGCTTAAGCTTTTCTATTGGCACTGTAGTTTCGTGTATAGTAAGCTCGTTCTCTTTTTTTGATGCATGAATAACATATTCTTCTCCATCGTAGACAAGCTTCCCGCATATGTCGTTGCAGTATTTTATTTCATTCAACGCATAGTCAACATATTCTTTGCTCCACTGCACACAACCCTTGGAATTAAAGCAATCATTTCTTAATCGGCAATATTCTTCGCCGGAAACAGGCAAAAACTTCAACCCGGCGCAGATTGGCTCCGCTTCTTCAAAAATAAACCTTTTGCGTCTACAAAAATCAGTAAAGCCTGCCCTATAGTAATAATCAAACAGCCCCTCTGCAGGCACTTGAACAAGAGCAGAATTGTTCTTATCCATAAACTCAAACATTTCGCTAAGAATACGTTTGAAAATACCGTTTCTTCTCTCAGACGGAAGCACCGTAGCGGCATAGCCATAATATGCAGGCTTATCAAGCCCAATAACCTTGCACGGAATAAGGTAAGCAGCACATTTTATATTACCCGGCTCTCCATCAGTAAAGACAAGCGAGCTTTTAGCGTACTGTTTGAGGAATAGGTCTATATACTCCCTTGTGTCACCAAAACCTTTTTCCCAAAGGTCAGTGAGTTCGAGTATAACAGCATCGTTTACATTTAGTATCATGGTCACACCTTCACTGTAAGGGTGTTAAATCCCTGATAATTTCTATAGAAAAAGTCTTTTGCGTTCTTTTTCACCAACATTATTCCAAGCGCATCCATTGAGTCATCATCCTCTTGAGAGTTCTCCATAGTTATCTTTCCTGTATTCAAGCTAAATGGATCGAACTTGTCGGCATTATCTCTTATATACAACTCAAAGGATTGGTTATCGGCAGCTACAAGAGTAAGTTGAATATAGCCATCCTTCTTATCTTTAAAGCCGTTATGCATTATTGCACCGCATATTTCTTCTACTATGAGGTTCACATAATATATCTGCTTAAAGGTAGCGCCACGCTCCTCACAAAAAGCCTCAATATCTGCCAAAAGAGAGCCCAGCTCCTCATTTTTATTTCTTATTGTCTTAGTGTAGGTCTCCTCAACTTCGGTCTTTGCTTTTTGTGCAAATGGCAATCTTACAACAATAACCCAAACTAAAAGTGATACAGCCTCAATAACAGGAAAAGCCACCCAGAATAGGCTGACACCAAAGAATGAAAACGCAAAGAAAGCAGAAACATACACTAAAAAGTTACGCAAAGCGTTGATAATAAAGCTGTTTAACTCCTTATTTGTAGCCTGATAATAATACGACATAACAACGTTTATTCCTGCAAACACACTGCCCAAGCATAACATTCTTGTCGCAAAAGCGCCAAAATTATCAGCAATGGTTTCGTCCAAGCCAAAAACCATACATATACTATCAGCAAAGATAGACACAACAACAGAAAGCACAAGAGCAATCGCAACTACCCATATGAGAGATAGATTACGTACCTTATCAACCGCTTTTTTATTTCTCTCTGCAAAAAAGGTTGCAGACAATGGCTGTACAGTAAGTCCCATTCCATCAAATATACCATTAAATATGTAAAATATATTTTGCACTACATTATATACGGCAACTCCGCTTTCACCGCTGATTGATATCAGCATATTGTTAACCGCTAGTATAGAAAAGAAGTTAAATAAATACTGTGAAGAGGATGAAATACCAAGCTTTAAGGATACTCCAACATCCTTAAAAACGGGCAATTTAGGAATAAATTTCAAATGGCTTCCCTTTTTAAAAAAATGAGCAGAAAACATCAATATGCCGGTAACTTGTCCGATTATAGTTGCATACATTGCTCCCTTAACACCCATATCAAAGAAAACAATAAGCACCAAGCTCAACAAGCAATCCACTGTGTTTGATACAGCCATACCTATGCTCGCAAGCTTTTCACTGTTATCACATCGTATACAAAAGTATAGAATTAGGTTTATAAAGAAAAGGGGTGCTGAAAGAAACAGCATCTGCACATACTGGTGTGTAAGCGAATATACCGTTCCGCCTACTGAGCTTGCTCCCAACACTGTGAGTATAGGAGATATAAAAATAGTCCCCAGCGTTGCAACAACAATGCTGACTAAAATAGAAACCGAAAGCATCTGCGAAAAATGCGCCGATGCTTCCTTACTCTTTCCCTTTGCCATCAAAGATGTAAAGGTTACCGATGTTCCCATGGCAATCGCAAGATCCAACACATTGTAGATCATATAAATAGGCGCAGAAAAACCCAGCGCCGCAACAGCAGATTGTCCCAGTGAGATACCAACAAAAAGAGTGTCAGCAATATTGCCTAATGCAAGACAAAGTGAGGACAAAAGTGTAGGCACAAAAAAACGATAAAATATATTAGTTGTAAAATCAGAATTCTTTTTAAGAATTTTCATCAGTTTATCACCCGAAAATAGGCTTTTATAAAATTAAATAATAAGGCTGTTGCAATAAAGGCAATTTGCACAATTTCGCCTCCCTCTAACGAGGAAAGTGGCAAAACGTTGTTTTGACGGAGGGAGAGAGAAAGTAAAAATCCTGCAAAAGGCAGTTTTTTCTCTCCCTCAGTCTCGTTTCACTCGACAGCTACCTCATCAGAGGGAGCCGATTTTGATAACAATCTCGTTTATTTGTGCGTATTAATCTTAATGCGACAGCCCCATAGCAAACGGAAAATATTTTTAATATGTATCACAGGTATTCGGTTTGTATACCCATACCTCTCGGATTTCAATGGGATTTAGAAGAGACTTATGCATTCTTAATCCCTCAATACCCATATCATCCTCTTGATCTATAAATAGTACGTCCTCAGGAAGTAGTTTAAACAACTCACGTCTTAACAGCAAGTCCACACTGGGAACGATCGATTTAGATATATTCAAGTCAAACGTATTCTCATTGGTAAAAGAGCCCATCGAAAATGCGCATGGCTCCCCATCTCTATAAAGAATAACACCAAACATACCAAGCTCAAAAAAGTTATCCAGAGCAAGCTTTACAGATTTCTTGTCGTGGCGATCGGTACTGTCTTTGTTGATCCATGTATCAACAATAAACCTTACATCGCTAATATTATCCTTATCAATACAAGCAGAGCTCCATTCATACCCTCTTGTTGACTTTCTTAACGAGCCTCTCATATTACGATATTTTTTACCCTGCATTTCAAGCTGCTCATTCTTATCATATATATAAGGGCAGTCTTCACGTGCAAATTCTAAGCTAAGCTCTCCATCTGTATGAGCTTCAATGAAATCCTTATCATCTTCGCTGATATTGCATAGAATACAGTCATTCGATTTGTTGTCAATAAACCATTTTAAAAATTCTATCTTCTTGTCAGGGTTTCCGCAAGGAGAAAAATATCCCTCTACACCGTCTAACAAAACCTTGGCAACAAAGAAATCGTCTTCCACGCAAATAGAAAGCTTCCAAAGGTCCTTCCACAGATACATCACGTGAAAGGTATGCGAATATAATGTGCCACCGTTTAAAGCACAAATATTCTCTATTAAAGCACGATCTGAAAGTTGTATATCACAAAATTGGTACTTTTCAATCTCCATACTTTCTTATTCGATAGTAAGAATATCAACAAAGCCGGTTATATCAAAAACTTCCATAATTGTCTCATTTACGTTTTTAATTACCATTTTACCTTGCTTATTCATTGTTTTTTGAGTAGCCAAAAGAACACGCAAACCTGCAGATGACAAGTACTCCAACTCTGCAAAATCAAGAAGAAGGTCGGTTATTCCTTCAAGATTCTCCCTCATAAAGTTGTCAAGCTCAGGAGCTGTAGTTGTATCCAATCTGCCAATAATTTTCACTGTAAGATTTGAACCGTCATTTATTTTTTCTATATTCATGATCATTCTCCTTTTATAAAAAAATATATGTAGTTATTATACTGTCTATTTAAAGTGATGTCAACAAGTATAAAAATTTTTATGAGATTATGCCTGTAAAGTCGTCAATGATAGGTGACACTTTTCTCAAAAAAATATGATGTTCCA
>JAEDHT010000063.1 GCA_016296885.1 Clostridiaceae bacterium
TTGGCAAAAAAAGAAGCGCCATAAGCTATTAACAGCTTAGGCGCTTTAGTGTTATTCAGTCGATTGTCGTGAATACACAATTTTCTGTATAGTTTTTTCTGCCAAAAAGTACTTTTGAGCTAATTCGGACACGGTTAATCCATTTTGATGTTCAAGCCTTATTTGTTGGTTACGAGATGATACCAATTGCTTAGTGTCCGTATTGCTTCCCCATGATTTACGGCTATCCGCTTTTTTGGGAATATAGACCTTAACACCGTCAACATATTCTTGGATTTGCTCGACAATCTCTTTTGGCAAAACGTCATATATATTAATATAGCTCATTTTGCATCTCCTAATCACTCTATGTTATTTAGGATTAGCAAAGGCTATTTTTCAGTTGCTCACTTTTAGCGTGCAATAGCCCCTGCTATTGCACAGAAATAATTACTCCCATCGTAAATCTACCCTCCTTTACTCAATTTAGCATAGGCTGTTTTATATAGTACGATTATCAAGCGATTGTACTCCGGGAAGTACAAATACCAAAAATGATATGGTTATAATTCCTATGCCAGAAATCAAGAACCATTTTTCAACACCTATTTGTTCCGCAAAAAGACCAGAACACAATAAGCCCAAAGGCATTGCGAATGACATTACACTTCCAAGCAAAGAAAAGACCCTCCCTAAATATTCAGGTTTAATTTTCTCTTGGAATAGGGCATCTTGCACGCCATAAAATGGAGCTGACACTCCCATAACCATACAGCATATCGCAAAGGCAACGAAGGCATTTGGGGGAAGTATTCCCGATATGGCAACACCAATTCCCATCATAAGAACCGATGCACCAATGGTAAAAGTACGTTTCTTAAAGCCACCCCAAACGCTTAATATGACCCCTCCTACCAACATTCCAATAGCAAAGGCAATTTCCGCTATTGAAGCATGAGTAGGTGTTCCACCGAAATAGCCCATACTCATCAACGGATATAACGCACTAATCGGCATGTAAAAGAACATATATAATGCGCCAATCCAAAGCAAAGCAAACAGACCTTTATTCTCTTTTAAGACCACGTACCCCGCCTTCATTTCCTGCATGACATTTTCTTCTTTATCAATTCTGGTTGATGATGGATTAGGAATTGCAATAATCGCCACGGAGATACAAGCTATAATCGCACCAACAATATCAAGTAGAACGATATGATTCAGATTCCAAACAGTATATAAAAATGCGGCGGCGGCCGGACTAATGATTGACCCTATGGCTTGTATAGTTTGGCTATAACCCGCACACTTTGTCAGTTGATCTTCTGGCACAAGCAGTGGTGTAGCTGCATTCAATGCTGGCGAATGAAACGCTGTTCCCATACTTCGGACAAATAAGACCGCCATGATTACCCATATTGGTAAGTCCATATAGAGGGTAACAATTGCTAATACCCCCCCAGCCGCAGCAATAACTAAGTCAGCTCCAATCATTACTTTCTTTCGGCTATGCCGATCAACAAAAACGCCAGCAAACGGCCCTATAAGCGCTTGCGGCAAGAAACCAATCAGTGTTGCTATGGATAGCACCATTGCAGAACCTGTTTTTGCGGTCAAGTAAAAAATAATTGACATTTGCAAAATCCCGCTGCTAATAAGAGAAAATCCTTGCCCAATCAGTATTGTAAAATAATCTTTTTTCCATGAATCTCTATTTCGTTGCATATAGTTATTCCTCCAAACATTTTTATTGCATAACTCATTGTTGTTTTTGTGCAATAAAAAATGCAGGTTAACACCCACAAAAGGGCATTAATCTGCATCACTACAAAACGAGACAAACCAACACTATGCAACTATACAGTCACATAATGTTTATAAGCACGTGTTTATTCGTAGACGCAAGCGAAAAAAGCCCACAATGTGGAATAGATAGTTCTGCTTTTTATTGCCTTATTTGCGTACACGAATTAACACACGTAAGCCTCCTTTATTTATTAAAATCTACGATAGTATATCACATTTATTTTTTTATGTCAAGATAGAGGAGACAGGCCCACTTCTTTGTAACCTTAAATTTTTTGTATACCCTTAATTTGCAAAAATAGTGTTCCTATGATAGCTCTTACTATATTATATAAAAACATATAAAGATACACTCTGTTCTTTTTCTGTAATAAATATTCTTAGAGTGAGAGGTTCCGGTGGGTCCACCATGGACCGCACCCCGGTTCAGCAAAAAAGCGTAGTTTCCCCTTGGTGGGAGCTGCGCTTTTTTACTTATTCGGGTTATTGATTTTTTAAAATCAGCCTGTTGGAAGTGTTACTCCCATTCTCTCGATAACGTGGTTCCTTTTCAATAAGCCCTGCCTTGACCAAATCATTCAGGGCACGTTTGACGGTGCTGCGGGAGAGCTGCAAGTCGGAGGCAATAGTCTTTACCGCGGGCCAGCAGTCAACTCCTTTTCCTGCTCGGTCATAAAGATATATATAAACAGTCCTCGCCCGATGGGGAAGCTCATCGGGCGAGGCGGCATAAATGTGGTTGAAGTAGCTCATGGGAACCTCCTTTACGTTTTGAGTACATTACGGCGGCGTATGGTGTTTTCAGACGGTTCAGCCACTGGAGTATGAAGGGTTCCTATTCCGGTGGTTGACTCCGATATCTCCCCGATTTCTTCGTCCACAATAAGGCATGCCGTATGCTTGCGAACGATATTTTCCTCCAGCATCTGCTTATCGGCATAGACCACTTTTCGGTGTGCCTTTTCCTCCACAGTATACCGTGATAGGTAGAGCGCAGCATGTCAACACGGCATAGAAAAACAAATGGCAC
>JAEDHT010000064.1 GCA_016296885.1 Clostridiaceae bacterium
TGCAAAATTGGAACTTGCTTTACCAAATCCATTACGAAATTTGGAGTAGAAACTAACTGATAGAAATAATTGACCGATAAGCTTACATGTATTATAATAAAAACATTAGTTTTATTGGCCCGGTTTAATTACTGACAGCTTTGAGGTGTGTATTATGGCTAAGGGAAACAACCAAAAAATCAAAGTGCTATACCTGATGAAAATAATGTTAGAGTGCACCGATGATTGTCACGGATTAACATTAAATGAGATTGCCGATGCTCTTTTAAAATACGGAATAACTGCCGAACGAAAAACTCTTTACGATGATTTGGAGGTTCTGCGCGTATTTGGATTAGACATCGAAAAACGCAAAGATAAAACAGTGCGCTATCATGTTGTCAGCCGTGATTTTGAATTGCCGGAGCTTAAACTTCTTGTAGATGCCGTGCAGTCTTCAAAATTTATTACACTCAAGAAAAGCAATGAGCTGATTAAAAAGCTGGAGAGTTTTTCAAGCAAATATGAGACTTCACAATTACAAAGACAGGTATTTGTTGCCAACCGTATTAAAACGATGAATGAAAGCATTTACTATACTGTAGATCATATTCATGAAGCTATCACTAAAAACACTAAAATATCTTTTCAATATTTCGACTGGAATGAGCGAAAAGAAAAAGAACTCCGGCACGGAGGCAAGAAATATTTAATCAGTCCTTGGGGATTAACATGGGATGATGAAAATTATTATCTTATAGGATATGATTCAGAAAGTGACATAATTAAGCATTTTCGTGTGGATAAAATGCTAAGAATCAATGTAACAGATGTTAAGCGTGACGGAGCAGAAATATTTAAAAATTTCGACATGGGACTATATACTAAAAAAACGTTTGGTATGTACGGAGGCAGAGAAAAAAACGTACACCTTCGTTGCAGCAATCATCTGGCCGGTGTTATGATCGACCGTTTCGGGCAGGATATCAGCTTTACAAACGTAACAGATACGCATTTTGAGTTTCATGCAAATGTGAACATAAGTCCGCTGTTCCTTACTTGGCTTATGAATTTTGGCTCTGATGTGACAATATTATCTCCAAATGATGTCCGTGATGAGTTTGTTGCTTTAGGTAAGGAAGCGATAGAGCAATATAATCTATCATGTTAAAGGAATTTAAGAATATGAGTTTTACATTTGATCAAAAAATAGATAATTTCACTGAATTGCTAATTAAATCTGCGGAAAAATTAGGTTGTAGATTTATACAGGACAGCGGCGAAGGACATGATTTAGAAACAGATACTTTATATCTTGAAGACGTTTCCGGTTGGTTAGTTCCGATAGATATTCCAAATAATGAAGCAAAAAAGACGAGTTTTACAGATTTGCTGAATGGAAAAAGACAAACCCCGGTGAGTATGTAATTGAGTTTGTCGACTATGTTTAGAACTATAAATATAAGACGGCACTTTGAAGCACGGCGTTATGATATAAAAATTCTTAATTAAAATTAATTACTCTCATTTAGTAAACAAGCTCAAATAATAGGTTTTAATACTTAAGGAGGAACAAGATGATTTATCAGATAGGCGATAGAGTGTTAATAAAAGCACAAAACAAAACCGGAACTATATGTGATGTGGATATATTTGAAGGTAAAGAGATAGTTATTGTTGATTGTGCCGATGAATGTGACAGCGACGAATTTGAAGATTGCGTGGTAACTGTTGAGGCTTCGGAAGTTGAAATGTTATAAAATAATATTAAGATAGAACGTATCTACAAATTTAATACACAAGCATTTAATTAATCTAAATAACCTGTGAAGAATCATTTCTATTTTAAATAACAATACAGAAAACGAACAGAATAAAATCCTCCGGAGTCAAGCAATGAAGAAAAGTCATAAAAAGGGATTAGGCTTATAAATCCTCCCTTATTTATACCCTTACCCTACCCTTACGTCCCAAAAACATAATAAAATCAGCGAAAAAAACACAGTGTTTGAGAAGATTATTCACTAATTACCGTATAAAATACTGTTTTTACTGCTCAAAATATGTATTGGCGATTCTCATAACCCGAAGGTCGTAGGTTCAAATCCTGCCCCCGCAACCATAGAAAAAAACAGCTTAAACACTATGTTTAGGCTGTTTTCTTTTTTATTTAATAGCGGAAAATATGCTTGATTTTGTCGGTTTGACGTTTATTTAACGTTTATTAATGCAAAAAGATACAATAAAAATACCAAAATACAGAGTAAAAGCAATAAAAGTATACTGTCAGGATGTTAACAGGCAAATTAAAATTTAATAATAAAATAGATTCAAAGACTAAATTTTCTTTAAATAATATAAAGAAAGTATAGTCTTTATATTTATTCAAATATAAATGATCGAGATAAATTAAAAATCAATGTAAAAATTTCTTGTACTTTTAATCTTGCTTAATAATTGACTTTTTATTGAAATTATAATTACAATATGATACAATTGTTTGTATAAAATTAATTTATAGTATATAAATGCTATTTAGGAGGAAAAAATATGTTAAAAAAAGCTTTATCGATTTTACTTGTGTTTTCTGTGATTATGGGGACAGTTACTTTAGTTTCGAACAAATTAAGTGCAAATGCAATGACATTTGACCTTGATTTTGGAGAGAATATTACTTATGAGCTAAGCAAAGAAGGCGTACTCACCTTTAGTGGCAAAGGTGAAATTGAAAGAAGATATGACAAAGATAATAATCGAGTAGGGCGAAATTAATCGCCCTCTCACACCACCCTGCGTGCCGTTCGG
>JAEDHT010000013.1 GCA_016296885.1 Clostridiaceae bacterium
AGCAAGAGGTTATCATACATTTGAAGGCTTTTCATCTATGATTTACCTTATCGCTACAAAATTGGAACTTGCTTTACCAAATCCATTACGAAATTTGGAGTAGAAACATAGAAAATTACTAATTGCATAATTAATATAATCATGGTATAATTGCTATTAATTAGTAATTGCGAGGTAAATTAATGAATATACTGGTAATTCTTACTGGTGGTACAATTGGCAGCAGTATAAACGATCATCTAATAAATGTTAACGATAATTCTGTATATTTACTTATAGAATTTTACAAAAAGAAATACGGACAAGATGTTAATTTCGATGTTATAAGACCTATTAATATGTTAAGCGAGAACTTTACTCCGGAACAGTGGAATGTACTCATTGATGTGTTATTAAAAACAGATGCAATGAAATATGATGGCGTTATAATAACTCACGGATCTGACACACTCCCATATTCTTCGGCACTTATAGGTATGATGTTTTCTCACACACCGATACCGATTATATTGGTTGCATCCGGTCATCCATTAGGTCACCCTCTTAGCAACGGACTTGAAAACTTCAGAAATGCTGTATGCTTTATAAAAAATGAAAATATCAATGGTGTATTCAGCATTTATAGGGGCTGCGACGGAAGAAACACTGTTTATCTATCTACAAGAATTAAGGAAGCAGATTCTTACAGCGATGAATTTTCTAGCTTTGGTGGGGTACCATTTGGCTATATGGTAAACGAGCGTTTTTTACCTAGGATATCTCCTATTAACCCTACTGTAGATGAAATTAATAGTATTAACACGCCTGTCTTAAAAAATAAATTAACCTTTAGCAAAGATATTTTAGTAATAAAGCCCTACACAGGACTTAATTACAAATTTTTAAACCTTGATGCTAATCCTGCATGTGTGCTTCATTTTCTTTATCATTCTTCAACAGGATGTACTAGCTCGGGAGATTATTCGTTACCCGATTTTATTGCAGAGTGCAAAAATAGAGGGATTGACTTTTATCTATCATCATTTAAAAATACTAATACAAATATGTATGATTCAAGCAGAATTTTGCTAGAGTCGGGTGCTAAACCTTTGCTAAACATTTCTTCTGAGGCTGCACGTGCAAAATTGCACATTGCCTACAATCAAAATGAAATCAGCGCCAGCGAATATATTAGTAAAAACCTTTACTTTGAACATATAAACAATTTTATGGATTAATTATTTTAATATTAATCTGTAATGAAAGGAATATCAGATTATATGAAGTATTGCAATAAATGTAAAAAATTATACCCATCTACATTTGAAGTATGCGATGATTGTGCTAAAGACTTAAAAAAGATGGATTTATTAAATGCTCCTGTCTATCTTGTTACTGCTTGTGGGTTTGAGAGATCAAACATTGAAGGTGCATTAAAGGATGGAAAGGTACCATATATAGAAAAACCGGAAAAAAATGAATCCGGTGCAAACGCAATAACCGGTTCATATAGTGAAAATCATAGAATACTTGTACCATATCAGGCTTATCTTAAATCTAAAGAGATATTAGATGATATAGGAGTAGTTGTGAACGATAACTTAAATAACGATGATATTGAAGAAGATATCAAAGAATTAATGAAGAAAAATCCAGAGGCATCATCTAGCATGAGTCCTAAAATCACTGCTGCGATGATGTTTATATTTTTAATATTAATTATGGTCACTGTATTTTTAACAGATGGACTTACATCATGGATTAAGTCACTGTTCTAATTATTTTTTAGGAGAGATTTTATTGAATCGCAAAATAATTGCACTTTTATTGTGTGTTTGTTGTATACTATTGTGTTTTCTAAATGCTTGTGGTGAAGATGAAAGTGCATTGGTTGCCAATACAACAAGCAGTGGTATTATATTAGATGATGAAATGAATGATTTGTTTTCAGATGTATCATCTACAGATCTTTTGCTTAACACTGATACAGAGCCTGAGTATAAATTAACTGAAAAAGAACAAGTAATTGCAAATAACGCAAAAGAATATATGCAACAGCTTGACTTTAGTGGAACGGTCTTAATTGGTATTGGAGAAAATGTAATTTATTGTGACTCCTATGATTATGCAGACAAAAAATTAAAATTGTACAACACTAATGACACAGTATATCAAATTGCTTCACTATCTAAACAATTTACCGGAGCAGCTGTTCTACTTTTGCAAGAGCAGGGCAAATTAAAAGTTACAGATAAACTTTCAAAATATATCGATGGGTATAAATATGGAGATAAATTAACTATAGAGAATCTGTTGTTTATGACATCCGGTATGCAGGATTTTGCTGATGCTTATATACTGGACTCTTTAAAGGCTGAAAAAGAATACCCAATTGGATACATGTATGATCTAATCAAGGATTATGATTTGTGGTCAACACCTGGAACTACTTATGAATATTGCAATACCAATTTTTATGTTCTTGGAATGATAATAGAAAAAGCTTCGGGCATGAGTTATGAGGAGTATTTAAAAAAATATATATTTGAACCGCTAAATATGAGATCTACAAGTCTTGACACCTCTACCGTTAATGCCAAAGGATATTCCTGGGGTAATGAGTTTAGTTGTGTATATGACAAATCTATTTTTTATTCTGCGGGTGCTATATGTTCAAATGCTAAAGATATGTTTAAATGGCTTAATGGATTTCACAGTGGAAGGGTTATTAGCCGTGAATCTATCAATTATATCCTATCTGACAAATCTAAACTCGGTTATTCCTGTGGTTGGGTAGTATCACAGGAAGGCGTTATGCGTCATAGTGGAAACTTAGGTGGTTACAAAACTTTTGCTATGATAGACTATCAAAATGATATAAAAGTAGTTGTATTAAGCAATAATGAACAGCAATCATCTGCAGAAATTGGTTTACAACTTAACGAAATTGCAAAGAGTGAAATATAGAATTTATGGGGTTGATATTATGGTAAAAATATCGGCTATTATAGTAGCAGCAGGAAATTCTACCCGAATGGGTGGTATCAATAAGCAACTAATTAAAATATGTGGCAAGTCTGTAATTGTTCATACAATTACTGCATTTAATTCAGCAAAAAATATTAGTGAAATTATAATTGTTACCAAGCGAGAGCTTATCAGTCAAATACAAGATTTGTTAAAAACAACATCTATTGATAAACCCATTAAATTTGTATGTGGTGGCAATACACGTCAGACTTCTGTAATTAATGGAATTAATGCGTGTGATGAAAATTCTGAGTATTATGCAATACATGATGGAGCAAGACCCTTTGTCTTGCCTGATACAATCGATAAACTCTGTGATTATGCCATAAGATATGGTTGTGTAGCCCCCTGCACTGAATTAAGTGATACGGTTAAAAAAGTAAACGAGCAAATGTGCATCGTAAATACTCCCGATCGTTCATCATTGATGGCTGTTCAAACTCCGCAAATAATTAAAAAGGACTTTTATTTAGATGCTCTTTCTAAGGTTGCAGATACCAAATTATTTACTGATGATTGTGGTATGTTAGAGAGTGCAGGATATGAAGTACGCCTGTTTAATTTGCAAAATGATAACATTAAAATTACTCACTCTGACGATGTAAGCTGGGCAGAACAAATATTAGGAAAGAGGACAAATATGTGTAATCAAATGAGAATAGGACACGGGTATGATGTACACAAGCTTGTTGAAAATCGAAAACTAATATTAGGTGGAATGGAGATACCTTACGAAAAAGGTCTGCTTGGACATTCAGATGCTGATGTGCTTACTCATGCAATTATGGATGCTCTACTTGGCGCAGCCGCAATGGGCGATATAGGAGCTTTGTTTCCTGATACAGATCCCGCATATAAGGGTGCTGATAGTATGAAGCTCTTAAAAGAGGTATGTAATAAAATTGCTGATGCAGGATATAAAATTATAAATATTGACTGCACCTTAATAGCACAAGAGCCTAAACTTAAACCTTATATTGAAAAGATAAGAAAAAATTATGCTGACATTATGAATATTAATATTTCTCAAATAAATGTAAAGGCAACAACAGAGGAAAAATTAGGATTTACAGGCCGAAAAGAGGGTATGTCTGCCCATTGTGTTTGTCTTATTAAAAATTAGTCTTTGAAAGGAAAACATATAAGCCTTTAAAATTATGTGTAATAAAAATAAAGAACCGCTCGGAAACGGATTTACCGTAAATGTTTCTGATATACATAGATTTAATACTGATACGATTATTTTAGCTAATTTTGCTATGCCAAAGAAACATGAAAATGTTATAGATATTGGCACAGGATGCGGAACAATGCCTCTAATATGGTGTAGGGAAGAAGCAGGCAAACATATTACAGCTGTAGATATTCAGACCGATGCTTGCGAATTGCTTAAAAGTAGTATTGCGGATAATAATCTTCAAGACAAAATAAGCGTGATAAATGATGATATAATGAATCTTAATTCGAGTAATTATGCCGGCGCTTTTGACTTGGCAGTTTGTAATCCACCTTATAAACCTGCAGGAACAGGAATAGTTAATAGTAACATAGGAAAAACAACTGCACGTCATGAGAGGAATATAACCATAGATGATATAGCAATGTGCGCTAATCACTTATTAAGATTTGGGGGAAGATTTTGTCTTTGTCAACGTCCGGAAAGGCTAAGTGACGTTATCTCTGCATTTAGAAATGCTGATATTGAGCCTAAAAGATTACGATTTGTACAGCAAAGACTAGACAAAGCTCCCAAACTTTTTTTGATAGAAGGGAAGAGAGGGGCTCAAAAAAGTGGACTAGTTGTTTTACCTACCCTCTTTATTGAAGATATAAATAGTAATGATTTTTCAGATGAAATGAAGAAAATATATGGTATTTACAAATATAAATGATATGGATGTGTAAAATTTGAGTGGAAAATTGTACGTAGTTGGCACACCTATAGGTAATCTAAATGATTTTTCCCCAAGAGCAAAGCAAACTCTTGAAATGGTTGATTTTATTGCTGCTGAGGACACACGTGTCACTGTTAAGCTGTTAAATAATTTAGAAATAAAAACACCGATGGTAAGTTATCACGAGCATAATATGACAGAACGAGGTAAACTAATTATTGAGAGAATAGTTGCCGGTGAAAATTGCGCAATCGTTACAGATGCGGGTATGCCATGCATAAGTGATCCTGGTGAGATGTTAATAAAACAATGTGCAGCGGAAAATATTGAAGTGCTTGCTGTGCCCGGACCTAGCGCCCTTATAGCCGCATTAGCAGTATCAGGTCTTGATACCGGCAGATTTACATTTGAGGGCTTCTTGAGCATGAATAAGAAAAGTAGAATTGAGCATTTGGAAAGTATTATAAACGAAAAGAGAACAATGATCTTTTACGAAGCACCCCACAAGCTACCTGCAACCTTGATTGACCTTTACAAGTACCTTGGCGACAGAAAAATTTCTATAGTACGTGAAATAACTAAGATATACGAGCAAGTTATTCGAACCACACTTTCATCAGCAAGTAATCAATATATAAATGGTGAAATAAAGGGCGAAATAGTACTTGTTATAGAGGGAAAAAAAGACAATAAAGAGGAAAAAGAGTATAATCTTGAGGATGCGTGCAAACTTGCAAGCGAGCTTATCGAAAGAGGTTTTTCTAAATCAAATGCAGCCAAGCAAGCCTCAATAGTAACAGGGATAAAAAAGGGAGATATATATAAGGAGATACTATAAGATAGTGGAATCAACAAATTTACAAAGTGCAATAGATACAATAGGTTCTCTAAGACGTTTTGGTTCACGTCCGGGATTGGATAGTATAAGGGCATTACTTGATCTGCTCGGAAATCCACAGGACAAGCTTAAATACGTTCATGTGGCCGGTACAAATGGAAAAGGCTCTGTATGTGCTATGTTATCAAAAATTCTTGAGAAATCAGGATATAAGACAGGTTTATATATTTCTCCTTACGTTATAGAATTTCGTGAGAGAATACAGATAAATAGCAAAATGATACCTGAGGAAAAACTGATAGACTTAGTAAATATTGTGTATTCGAAGGTAAATGAACTATTTGAAAAAAACATAATTGTTACTGAGTTTGAGATGATTACGGCCATTGCGTTCCTATATTTTGCTGAGGAAAAATGCGACATAGTTGTATTAGAGACGGGTATGGGAGGACAGTTTGATGCTACAAACATTATTAAGACTTCCTGTGCAGATGTAATTACCCCAATTTCGCTTGATCATACAGCAATATTGGGTAACACAATAGAAAAAATATGCGACGAAAAACGTAGAATACTAAAGAAAAATTCAAATGTAATATTTTATAGACAAGAATCTACTATAAATCAGATGATAGAATCATATACGAGTGAACAAGCGTCACATATTTATTATGCCGATGAACTCAACATTAATCCAATTAATTCAGATTTAGAAAGAAACTCATTTACCTATAATAATGAAGCATATTGTATTAATCTCCTTGGAAATCACCAG
Source organism: Clostridiaceae bacterium (assembly GCA_016296885.1). Classification (GTDB taxonomy): domain Bacteria; phylum Bacillota; class Clostridia; order Oscillospirales; family Acutalibacteraceae; genus JAEEHZ01. The sequence goes on from JAEDHT010000013.1 coordinate 6,518, forward strand.
ATTGTCAATGCATCAATAGTTATTGCTACAGCAAATGCATTGAAACTTTCCGGATTTAATCTCATAACTAATGATTCCATAAAAAATGGATTATCCGAAGCAAAAAATCCCGGCAGATTTGAATATTTCGATCTGGAGGTGCCAACTATATTAGATGGCGCACATAATCCAAGCGGAACACTAGCTCTTGCAAATACACTTAGTCAATTAGTAAAAAATAAAAAAATAATATGTATTATAGGAATGTTAAAGGATAAAGACGTTAATTTAGCAATATCAAACTTGTCTGATCTTTTTGATTATGTTATATGCACAGAACCAAAAAATAAAAGGAAAATGAATTGCTATAAACTAAAATCTATAGCAGATAAATATTTTCATAAAACAGATACTGAACCGGATGTCATAGAAGCCTATAAAAAAGCCCAGACTATGTCTTCAGATGATACTGTAATTTTGATTTGTGGTTCATTATATCTAATAAGTGAAATAAGAAATTACCTTAATAAATAAGAAAAACCGCTTTTATTTATCTAAACAGATAAAATAAGAGCGGTATGTTTTTATACAGATAATTCCCGAAAATGAATATTTTCGGGAATTCAGGGTAGGGGTTAAATTATTATAGCAGTTCATTATTAGTTACTCTTTATTTTTTACAAATATATCATCGGTTCTATTTCTAAAAATAATTAAAAGAACAATTGCAGAAATTACCATAAACGCAGAAAGCATTTGTGAAACTCTTATATTAAGTGTAAAAATTTTAAATGGTAAGTATAGACTGTCCGTTCTTAGACCTTCAATTATTGTTCGACCAAAACCATACCATAATAAGTATAAAATTCCTGCCTGTCCATAATATTTCTGCCATTTCTTACTAAAAATATAAATGAACAATGCACCAAGCAAACACCAAATTGACTCATACAGGAAACAAGGATGCACACCTATGCCGTTTGTGTTTTCGCTTACCATCCTCCATGGGAGATCAGTTGCACTTCCAAAGGCCTCCTGATTCATAAAATTTCCCCATCTACCTATTCCCTGACCTATGAGAAAGGAAATTGAGCACAAATCTAAGCAGGCTGGAACATTCATTTTTTGGATTTTTGCAGGAACTAATCCACCAATAAGACCACCAATAAGTCCCCCATAAATCGCAAGACCACCCTCATGTATATTTATAATTTTTATAGGGTCATCTTTATAGCTATCCCATGAGAATATTACATAATATAGTCTTGCACCAATTATTGCAAAAATCAGCCCAAAAATAGCACAGTTTGTCAGTCTATCTGATGATTGTTTATAAAACTTACATCGTTTGATTGCACATAATAGAGCTAATATAAACCCTACAGCAATAATGATTCCATACCAATATATTTTTGTATTTCCAAATGAAAAAGCTACAGGATTTACATCAAAGCTAATCCCCAGACCCGGAAATGAGACATTAAACACTTTTATCCCTCACTTTCGGGTGGCAGAATAACTGACAATGCACATTTATCAATTGAAAACTGCTCTCTAAGGCGATTTTCGACATCTTCTAATGTTAGCTTTGATAGTATGTCTATATATTTAAACATTTCTCTGTTTGTAAAATGCATAGAGTTTATTATATTTCCAATACCCTCTATACTATTAAAAGATGCTATTGCATCGCCATAGGTAGAACGTTTTGAAAGAAGAAATTCTTCTTCATCAAGACCATTCGTTAATTTATCCTGCACATAATTTTTTATTAACTCGGCGGCCTTCTTAGGATTTCTGCTTTCTCCTCCTAAGAGTAATGCAGAATAGCTGTCACTTTCAAAATGTTCAAAAGAAAAGCTATTGTTTATTAGCTTATTTTCCTCTAATTGTTTATAAAGCATAGATGATTCACCAAAAAGCATGGCAGTTAGAACATCAGTTTCTGCAAGTTGCTTTTCAGAAAGTGGTTGTCTAATATTTTCTTTAAATCCTAATTGGAATATCGGAATTGACACAGGAAATGTCTGTTCTATATATTCCATATTTATTACATCAGGTTCCTCCGGAATAACAAAGCTTGGAGGTATCTCGCTTGATTTCTTGAGAAATTTGTCTGCGCATTTTATAACCTCATCTGTATTTACATTGCCTACTACAACAAGCACCATATTATTAAGATTATAAAAGTTATTGTAACAAGTATAAAGTAGCTCAGGAGTTATCTGTGATATACTTTCTACAGTGCCGGCAATATCTTTTTTTATTGGATGATTTACATAGAGCGCATTTAAAAGGTTAAATAACGCACGCCAATCCGGAGAATCGTCATACATTCGTATTTCCTGAGAAATTATACCTTGCTCTTTTTCCACAGTTTCCTTTGTAAAATATGGATTTTGGACAAACTCTAGCAGAAATTCTAGGTTTGTTATAAAATTATCAGAACAAGAGAAAAGATACATAGTCTTATCAAATGCTGTATATGCATTTGCACTAGCGCCGGTTTGTGCAAATTTTGAAAAAGCATCTCCATCTTCACTTTCAAAAAGCTTGTGTTCAAGATAGTGTGCAATTCCATCAGGCGTTGTAATCTTGTTGCCGGATTGATCTACAAAAGACGTATTTATAGATCCAAATTTAGTTCCAAATAAAGCATAAGACGAATTATAATCCTTTTTGGGATAAGAATAAATAGTAAGTCCTGACGAGTGTTTAATTTTTACATACTCTTCATCAAGTATTGAGCTTTTAATGTGTTCTATGGTCAATATTATTCCCTGCCTTTCAATACAAAAGTGGTATCAAGTGATATGCTCTTTGATGCCTTTATGACATCATCGGCAGTTACATTCATTATTCTTTCACTTGCTTGATCTGGTGTCAAAAATTCTTCGGATAAAAGCTGAGATATATACCACATTTCTATGTGGGAGGTGGTATCTGTCATCATTTTAAAATGATTAGTCATGCTCAATTTTGCGCTATTTATCTCATATTCTGTTAGTTCACCATTTTGAAGAGCCTTAATATTCTTTAGCACTTCATTTTTTGTTTTTTCTATATTTGCTGTTTCTACACCACTGTCAACGATAAGAATACCCTTGTTTTTGTAAAATCTTGATGCACAATAATAGCATAGACTTTGCTTTTCACGTATATTAGTAAAAAATTTGGATGTAGTGTTACCACCAAGGATATCGCACGCAAGACGAACTGCATAAGTATCAGCCGGTTCTGCGAATTTTGTCCTAAATCCCATTACAAGCTTAGATTGCGATACATCATCTTGTTCTATAACTTCTTTTGGTTCCAAAACATCTTGTTTGCATCCTGTTTTAGGTTCGATAACCATACGCTCTATATCAACAAATCTCGAAGAAAACATATTTTCATATAAAGAGGTATCACTACAATTACTAATCACGAATATCTCGAATTTAGCATGAGAGAGCATATTTTTCCATGCATTGTACACATCTTCTCCTGTGAGCTCAGATACATTATCGTACGATCCATAGTGATCTATACCAAACGGTTCATCTGCACACATTGTTGACACCATTTTCTTAATAGAATATGACCTCTTATCATTGTACTCAGCTATAATAGAGTCCATAAGCTGCGCTTTTTCAATCTCTAATTCATCGGAGTCAAATTTTCCATCAATTATTTTTGGTTCGAATATAATTTCGCATAACAAGTAAAAAAGCTTCTCAGAAATATTCTCATTGTCAATTGTAAATTTATCATCAATAAAATTCATTGAGACAGTAATTCCGAGGTTCTCCCCTATTTTTCTAGCTTGTGAATAAATATCAGCACCATATAATTTATCTAATTCATGGTTTAACATGGTAAAATCAGGATATTTTTTGCACGACCTTGTAAGCATTGCAGGAAGAATTGTAAGTGCAGCTGCGGTATCTTTTTCAAGTGGCATCAGCATAGTCACAGACACTCTTGTTGTTTTGAACTTGCTTGTGTAAATATGATTGAAATTTACACCTTCAAGTAATTTTTTTCGTAAAACAGACATTTTTTACCTCCATCTTAGTTATATAGGATATATTATAGCACATTCATATAAATAAATAAACGTAATTTATCGAAGATATTAAAAAGATATCAAAAAATTATGTTAATATTATATTAAGGTGTATGAGCTGTTATAGCACACACACCTTAATAGTTTTTAAAAATTATATATAATAATTAGTTAATCCTGTAGTAAATACTACCATTATTTAAATTATAACCTTTATAATACGCCAATTCACTTATAGTAACTAACTGATATCCTTTGTTTACCAGATCAGTAATAATTCTTTGTGCGGCATATGCAGTGGACATATATAAATCATGCATAAGAACTATATCTCCATCACCCGACTGGTTCATAGCAATGTTATATACACTGTTTGAATTAAGACTTTCCCAATCTCTGGTATCTACAGACCAGTTAATAACAGGTGCTTGGGTGTATTGTAAATAAGATGACACAGAGATTCCACCCGGCAGACGAAATACAGTAGGATAACAGCCAATAACGTTATAAACAGCCTTACTACATCCATTTATCTCTGATTTTGCTGTAGAAGCTGATATATTGCAGAAATATTGATGGCTATACGTGTGGTTGCCAATCTCACAGCCCAACTCATATGCTCTCTTCATTGCCTGTGCATTTTTGCCGTAAACATTGCATCCAACTACAAAAAAAGTTGCTCTGGCATTGTATTTTTCTAATGTGTCTAGAATTAAGGACGTTGATGAATAGTTTGGGCCATCATCAAAAGTGAGTGCAACCATCGGCTTATTTGGATTTAGATTGGCTCTAATTCTATCTGGGGTTTTCTTTATGGTTATAATGCAACTCGCTGTTAGTCCGTTGTAGATTTTACAGGTTATTTTTACGGTTCCCTCTTTTTTAGCGTTTACGATACCATAGTTGTTTACACTTGCAATAGAATTATCAGAAGATAAATATTTTCTAAAAGATGCCGCTGCACCTTTGTTAACATAACTGTCTAAATCAAGAGTATCACCTGGTTTTAAATTGAAATTTGAGTGGTTGAGAGTTAGTCTTATTGGTTCATCTTTCACAGTTACGCTCAGACTTGAGGTTTTGCCTAGTAAGTTCACGGAAAATATAACACATGAACCTACACCAACACCTGTTATTTTACCATTAGAATCCACATTAACAACATTTGTATTAGAAGAGGTATATCTTATCTTTGAGTTAAATCCTAAATCACCGGCAATAGCAACAGAACGGCTCTCCCCTTTTCCTAATACTATGTTTTTAGAATTAAACTCAGGCGATAATGATATCAAATTTGCTATTAATTTTTGCAAAATAACAACATCATTCAGTGAACATCGACCATCACAATTAAGATCGCCTGCAGAAATCTGATTTCTGCTTAATATACATAAATTTGCACCTGCACGTTGCAAATATGTAACATCAGACAGCGTAACTCGTCCATCATTGTCGAGATCGCCATAAGTAATATTTTCTGTATAAAATTCAATTTCTGTTGCATATCCAGCAGTAAAAGAGCTTTGTATTATACTAGAAATTAAAAGTAATGAAACTATAAGATAACAGAATTTTTTCATAATATATTCTCCAAATATTTTATTTAGAATATAGTCGTTAGGCTAGTATTCCATCAAATGAGAGTTGACCTGATACATACTTGCAAACACCAGCCATATTTGTGATAAATGATGGTGATTTTGCTTTCTTATGATTATCTAATAGTGATATCTTCAAGTCATCTTTTCCCTTGTCTTTTCCTATGTATATATCCCCATTACCATAAATCACATATCTGCACTCATATTCCGTATCTGTATATGTCTTGGCTATATAGCTATCACATATACATACGGACATTTTTTCTAATAAAACGCCATCAGCAGAATAAGTTAATTGAGCAGTGTTGTTCCTATAAATCATCTCATATTTAACCTTTAAATCACCATAGTTAGCTGTAAAAAAAGCTGTATCGCCTTCTTCAAAATACTCTATGTTTTCATAACCAAGGTAAGAAAAAACCTCAGTTAAATCTTTTTGAGCATCTTTAGTGAAGAAGGCATAGCACATTGCAAATGTAACCTCACCACTGGAGAATGCAAGTCTAGAATTCATATTAATATCATTGTTTTCAATAAAATTTTGATATGCAGGGTTATATGTTTGACTATACGTAGAAAAGAACTGTTCCCAATTCATCAAATCAGCATTATCGACTTGTTGATTTGATGATCCACATCCAAACATAGAAGAGGTCAGAAGAATACATATAATACAAAGTGAGAAAAATCTAGTGATTATCTTCAAAATATTCCTCCTACCCATTTGTTACAAGCTGGTGACAAGTTGTGCAATAAATTTTTGTAGCAATGTAACATCCTGCATATTAACCTCTCCGCTATGATCACAGTCAGCGTTTGCCTTTGACATTGCACCATAATCATCAAATGAGCTGAGCATAGCGATAACCTTTTGAATAGTTGTCACATCCACCATATTCACATCACCATTGCAGTCGGCATCACCGGGCAATCCATTTGAAGCAGAACGAACTTTTTTAGCATACTTGTATGACACTGTGAAGACAACAGAAAACTCATGATTACCCCCCAATATCTCCTTGGCATATTCGTATTCTATATCCATATCGTTAAGATCTTCAAATCCCATTGAATAAATAAATTCACTTAGACTCATTTTTAGGGTGCTCAGGAGGTTATTACTTACATTAATCATGAGTGAAAGCTCACCCTCTTCGCTTATTTGAAGCACGGTGTAATCAAGATTAAATAAGTTTTTGCTGATTGAAGATCCATTTAGATTTGATGCACCGCTTATCAAATTAACTACATCGCCCTGAGCAAAACCAAAATCAGTATCAGTAGTATTATAATTTTCCTTGTCTATAGTCTTTGGTTTCTCATAAGTTAAACTGCTTATAGGCACCATAAAATAAAAACTATAGCCCTTACCAGCTGTAATAGCCGAAACATATGTACTATAATCAAAATCTTGGCTATCATGCGAACAACCGATTATTGAAAGCATTCCTTCTATATCAACATTCAATTCTTTCATAAGTTCTGGATTTACATCAAGACGAAGCGTAACCGCCTCCTCCTGAATCAATACTACTCTGTAATCAAGCACAAGCCCCTCATACTGTATCGTATCATTATCGCCCAACTGAGAACCATTAAGTAGATGAACAATATCACCAACTTTAAAATCATAGATTATAGGCTCCCTTGTAGGCGTATCAGACGTACTATCAAGATCTGTTGTTATGGTTATTAGGGGTAGATCAATTATAAATTCATCGGTGTCTACATCGAATATTACTTCATCATCTGTTTCATCAGGAGAATCCTCCCATGAATCTGAATCAAAATCGTCCGAATCATCTAAAAGTGTATCTGAATCAGGATCAAACTCACCGAAAAAATCATCTGTGTCACCCATGATATCACTATCAATCTCGCCATAAGAATAAAGGAAATTTAAGTAATATGTGCTTATTTCAAAACTGAGATAATAATTTCTTCCAGCCAACACAGTATCGACTATGGTTAGATAATTAGGTGTGTTTAGCACATTGCTTCCAAAGAAACTTAAGAAATCAAATATAGTGATACCATTCTCGAACAACTCAGAATTTAGAGTGATAGCAAGATTTGCATATTTATTATCAATTGATTTAATTATAAATTGATAATTAGTTGCAGCATTATTAATTAAGGTGGAGTCTACCAACCTGGAATCCTCACTGAGAGATACTACATCACCTACTTTAAATGCGTAATTTGATTTTGGGCTGAGATAACCTGGTTTACCCATTGAGTCAAAATTTCCATATACAGTAATTCCATTGCTTGTATATATTGGTTGCACAGCGAAGTAATGTAGTTCTGACTGTGGAATACTAGTACAATCATACTGCGTAACATTACCCACAGTTTTTTCTACTGACCATATTGTATCCTTAGGTTTTCTCTTAAGCACACGATACCCGGTTGCATATTTGGCCGTTTTCCATTTAAGAGTAATACCGTCATTACCTTCTGTAGCACTTATTATATTAGAATTTCCAATTAATGCCGTTGCATTGCTCTGGTTGCTATGAGCACCATATGTGTAAGTATTGTTACTCACGCTATACGGCATCACCATATAATAATAAATTTTTCCTGCAGAGCAACTTTTATCAACATAGCCCTTAGAGTTACCGCAAGTTAAAGTTGCTATCTTCCCCCACATTTTGTCTCCTGGGAAACGTCTGTATACAACATATCCATCTGCGTTTTCTACACTTGTCCAGCTTAATGTGATACAATCTTCACCGGATTTAGCAGAAACAGTTGTTTTATCGGTAGTTTTGATAGATAGATTTGAAGAAACAGAATATTCAAATACTTTACTGTCCCCATCAGAGAGCTTTACTGCTGAGGCAAGATTACCGCCAGAGATAACCTTATTAGTCTTTCCTGATATAATCTTGCACCCTGTTATAGTAACAGGCTTACCACTAACACTATCACAGTAAACCTTTGCACCCCAGGTGTAATCTGTATATTGCTTATCACTATAGAGGCTTAAGCAGTCCAAATTGAAGTATAGCTTTACGCTCTGAGGTGACGTCATTTTAGATGCTTCAACACCACTGAATGAAAATCCTCTAAACGGACGAGACTCAATATCTTCAAACATAAATGGTTTGTAATACTCAGTTATCATTCTGCTGTTAAACACCTTTAGATTGATATCATCTCTATCATAAACCTGTGCATCTACCTCAAGCACGAGATCAGGCATATCAACTGTGATATCACGATCCCAATATAATATGCAAAACATATCAAGTGCAGGCTGGCGCTGAAGTTTTTGAACCGGACTGGATTTGGCTACCATTTTTACTACAAAGTTTTGACCTTCTGTTGTAACGTAGGCTCCGGAAAGAGTTAAGCTATGTGTTTCCGGTGAAGCACCATTATTAAAGGCGCTCATCCCTACAGATCGTCCCTGTACAGTAACTTGTTTGCCACAGTCTAGAAAATATTTGCCATTATAATCACCATTTGCAGGGCAAATCCAATATGTATCTAAGTAATCTTTATTGTAATTAGCACTATCAAAACCACTAAATTTGGTTATATCAGAATATGGGATCATACACCATTCAGAAAAAACTGTAGGTTCAGTTGTAAGCAAAGGAGCTGATGCGGGAGACATATTTGAATAAGTTATGTAAGGTCCTATTGATGCATCAATACCACTTGAACGAGCAATAGTGTACTTTCTATAAGATTTGCCATTAATTGTGGTACTACCCTTATCAGTAAACTGCCAGTTGGAAGACTCTGAATAGAATGTAGATGAATATACCTTTAACGAGCCGTCAATAGTAATATTCATACCACATTTGTAAAGAGAAGAGTCATTGAGTGCGGTAAATTCAGACTCCTCATTAACAGCATCATACATCATCCACACATAGCCATTATTTTTCCAGGATGCACCCCAAGAATTTGCTATTAAGAATGCACCTTTCATAGTTACAGAGCCAAACTGTGCTTCCACATTGTCATCATAACCAACTATAGCGACACAATGACGTCCCATATCTTCGCCCTGTGCAGTTACAATAACGTGCTCACCTTGTTTTGCTATATCTCCGGCTTTAGTTGTTCTTGTATATATCCATCTAAATGGATAAGCAACGGTTGATACAACATTACCTTGAGCTATGGCAGACTTAATTGTATTAAGAAGCTCCCTACCCTTTGTAGTTGTAGTTAGACTAAAAGAATATGAATCCATATCGTATTCGTCATAACCCTCTTTTTCTTTTAGGCGATATTTGAGGGCTGAATACATGGTTTCCTCAGTTCTTATTTCTACATTATTTTGTGTAGGAAGTTTAGTATGCCCACCAGTTTTCTTCTCATCATAAACATATCCATCATATGAAACAGCACCATGATCTGCAAGCACATCATAAACTTTTGATACATTTGCGCCGGCAAGATTATATGTCCATTTAGGTGAAAAAGTATATTTTTTGCTCTTTGATGGATTCCAGTTAGGATCAATACCATTTGCCTCTACATATCTGGCAACAGCATTTGAAAACTGCATATATGTATTAGCTTCAGACACACATGAGCCCAAATCACCCTGATTCGTAATCGGTGGCAAATATTTGGTACCACGCAGATCATAAGAGGATGGCAGGGATGCCTCAGGGAGCACCTTCGATGATGAACTTTGTCTTACTCGTGTTTCATTGCCTTCCATCATCTCAGAATCAATTTTTCTGAGATCATTTCTTAGAGAATCAGTTGCCGGGTTATAAAGCAATGGCTTAGATGACACAGCCTGTGACTCAGTTTCTTGATTTATAGCATTTGGAACAACATTATCATTATCACCGATATCAAGTGAATTACCGATCGGTACAGAGGTTAAAAGTAGTAATACTGTAAGAAATATGCTTGTAATTTTTTTTAATAATTTCATAATTATGTTCCTTTCTTTCCTGTATTATTCATTGGTTGCAAGATAACATAAACACATCAAGCTATCTCGTAATTTTACCGTTTCAACATTTGTATCGGGATAATTCATTTTTATATTATAATCGCTAAAGTTCCAGAAATTGTAGACGTTTGATTCATATAACTCTTCTACAACGGTTTCTGCTACATCACTTGGTATGCAAATAATAGCGGTGTGAACTTTGTTTATTCTACAAAAGCTCTTGACTTCATCTATTGACCGAATTTTTATTTCTCCAACGGTTTTATCAATAATATCTTCTGAATTATCAAATGCACCAATAAGTGAAAAACCACTATTTTCAAAATTCATGTGGTGAATCAGCGCTTTACCAAGGTTACCTACACCAACAAGTATTGCTTTATGCTGTTTGTCAACACCAATTATACGTTTTATTTCACCGAGCAAAAATTCTATATTATATCCAAATCCTTGCTGGCCAAAACCACCGAAGAGTGAAAAATCTTGTCTGATCTGCGAGGCAGTGGTACCTGATAGCCTGGCAAGCTGAGAAGAAGATATTTTTAACTCTCCTTTTGCTTGTTGTTCGGTTAATATACGATAATATTTAGGTAATCTTTTAATTACTAGTGAGGATATTTTATTTTCGGAACGAAAAATATTATTTTGGTTTTCCATAGTATTTCACCCACATTTAATTTAACTATATCAGTTATTTAGGAAATCATTAATTTTATTCAATCTCTCTATTAATTCTGATTTCAATTTTTCAGGAGATAATATCTCTATTTTGTCTGCATATGGCAGAAGCCAGTTTATAAGACCATCACTTATATTTAACTCTAACGTAGTGGTTATTGAGGTGTTGCCCTTTTTTACAAAATCAATGTCTTCTCCGAATTTATCTGTAATTAAATCTAGGAGATAAGGCGGAAATTTCAATTTAACCTGTTCACTTTCACCGGAAAACGCCTCTACATTGAGCCTCACATATTCTGCCGTATCAAATTCCTCTTTTGAATAAACCTCAGAAACGTTACGACATTCTTCATCGAGAATCTCTACCCTTTTCATCCTATCTATGCGATAATTTGCTATACTGTCATATTTTGCATAGTTGCCTGCAAGATAATATCTGTCGTCAAGCCAAAAAAGTCCATAAGGACTAACAATAAACTCTCTGCCATCGTCATTACATAGCTTTCCCTCTTTTATCACCTTATGATAATATACAAATTTTATTTTCTTTTTATTTTTTATAGCCTCGTTTATTCTATCAACATTATAATATATCTCTTCATTTTTGAATTTTGAGCGATCGTCCATATATAACTCACTAGAAAAAGACTCTGCCTGATAAACACTTAAAAGTGATAATAAATGTTTCTTTAACTGCTGTGTTTTCTTCCTTGTTATAAAGGGAGTACCTTCAACTGCATCTATCAGTAGACGTATCTCAGGGAGTTCAAATTCTCGACTATCACAATAATATCCGTCTTTTTTTGAAGAGCCCCTGTTAATTTCATAACCACAACTGTTCAATGCAGCTATATCTTTATAGATGGAACGTCTCTCTGCCTTTATGCCTAGTTCTAAGAGTTTTTCTTCTATTTGAGAAGCATTGATGCAATGTTCGCAATCTGAATATTTATGTAAAATTTCTAAGACTTTTAAAATCTGTATTCGTGAATTATTTTTTTCGTCCATACTTATACATAGGCTTATATAGTACTTCCAATCTATTACACTAATAAGCTTGTCCTTTTCTAAAAGTATAATTTTTGATTAATAACAGCCTCAGCACATTTAATACCGTCTACAGCGGCAGATGTGATCCCGCCTGCATAACCGGCTCCCTCACCACATGGATACAAGCCTTTTATTTTTAAGGATTGCATACTATCATCCCTAAGAATTCGCACTGGTGATGAGCTTCTGGTTTCCGGTGCTGTCAGAACAGCATCGGGACAGTCAAAACCCTTTAACTTGTTTTGTAATATTTGTATTGCTTCTCTCATTGAGTCCGCAACAAAACCTGGCAAACAATCCGCTATATTAGTCAATTTCACACCAGGCAAATACGATGGTTTTACTTTTCCAAGTGAGCTAGATGATTTATTTTTCATAAAATCTCCGATAAGTGTGGCTGGAGCATGATAGTTTCCTCCACCTAATACAAAGGCGTCTTGCTCAATTTTACGTTGAAAATACATACCGGCAAGCGGGCTATCATAACCAAAGTCATCAGGATTAACGCCAACAAGCAAGGCACTGTTTGCATTATCATTGTCTCGGGCAAATTCACTCATACCGTTAGTCACAACTGTGTTTTTTTCGCTGGTGGCAGGAACTACATATCCTCCCGGACACATACAAAAAGTGTAGACTCCCCTACCATTTTTTAGATGGGCCGATAATTTATAATCAGCCGCACCAAGTATATCTCTGTACTTATCTGTGCCATATTGAGCAATATCAATATCTTTTTGTAAGTGTTCAACTCTAGCTCCTATTGAAAATGGTTTTGAAGCAAGAGGAACACCCATCTGTTCTAACATTTCGAATGTATCTCTTGCACTGTGCCCTACTGCAAGAATTAGATCCTCACATTCAAGTATTATTTCCTTACCATTTCGCTCATATGTAATAGATTTAACTTTATTTTCTATGGTATTTATTGATGTTAATTTGCTTTCAAATAGAAATTCTCCACCGAGGGATATAATTTTATTACGAATATTCTTTACTGTTGGTGCAAGCTTATCAGTTCCTATATGAGGTTTAGCGCTAAAGAGAATCTCCTCGGGAGCACCATGTTCACAAAAAATCTGAAGTACTTTTCTTATTCGAGGATCTTTTATACCTGTGTTTAACTTTCCGTCTGAGAAGGTTCCGGCTCCACCCTCACCAAACTGAACGTTGCTCGTCTCATCAAAAATCGCATTAAATCTAAAATTGTCGATAGCCGTTCTTCTCTTATCCACATCATATCCACGTTCTAGCACTATTGGTTTTGCACCACACATTGCAAGAATATAAGCTGAAAATAATCCTGCAGGTCCGCTACCTATCACTACAGGACGCATAGCTTTGCAATATTTCCCAGGCAATTCATAGTTCTTTGTGCTTCCTTTTGCAACATTCTGTGATCTACACTTAGATAAAACTATATCTTCATCAACATTAACCTCAACATCAACTGTGAGTGAGTATTTTATGTCATTTTTCTTTCTGGCATCTATTCCCTTTTTCACCAGTGTAATATTTATTATGTTATCTGACTTTAATTTTATCTTCTTTTCACAAGCCGATATTATGTCATTTTTTGTGTAACTTATGGGTAACTTGATATCTGATATACGTATCATTTATTCAGATCCTTTATAGAGTTTTTTGCAGCTATAAGTCCTGTAGAGAAAGCATAGTGAAGATTATAGCCTCCACAATCTCCATCTACATCGGTAATTTCACCTGCAAAATATAATCCTTTGATTTTTTTTGATTGCATCGTTGACATATCAATCTCATTACAATCAATTCCGCCAATGCTAACCTGAGCTTTGTTTTTGTCGGAAATACTTGACGGAGTGAATCTCATGTCGCATATTGTTTTTGACAATTTTTTTATTTCAACTTGACTTAATTCCCCGCATTGTCTTGACAAAGGAAGAATGTCTGCTGTTTTAAAAACAGCTTGTCCTATGCGTTTGTTAAGTATGCCAACAAAGAAGTTTTCAAGAGTTTGCTTAGGGTCAATCGTAATTTTATCTTTTATGAGATTAATTATTTGCTCTCTGTTAAATTCAGGCATAAAATTAACAGAAATATATATATTCTTCTCTTTTTTTGATAAAAGGCGGTTCACGTATGGGCTTAGCTGAAAAATACAAATACCCGATAAAGCACCATCTGCAAACTGTATCTCTCCATTTTCGCTTTTAATAGCTTGTCCGTTATGATACAGAGTAACATTGCAGATTGAGCGTATTCCCTTTAGCGATGAAAGAATTTTAGAATTCACAGGCACAGGTGCGAGTGAAGGTAATGGCGATATAATCTTATGACCTAATGCTTTGGCTATATCATATCCGGAACCATTTGCACCGAGCTTAGGAGATACAAATCCACCGCAAGCAATAATTATTTTTTTAGCTTTTATCTGTTCATTTTTTGATTTAACTGCAAAAAGATTGTTTTGCTTTTCTATGTTTACAACTTCAAATTCTGTAAGTTCATGTTCAAATGTGTATTTACGCAACACATCAAGCACAGAAGATGCCTGCTCACAATACGGGTACACACGTCCTGATTGATCCTCACGTGTGAGTAGTCCAAGAGTGTTTAGTTGTTTTATTATAAAATTTGTATTATATTTTGATATAATATCTGCTATATACTTTGAGCCGGTTCCACGGTAATTATGCTGTGAGATATTCGAATTTGTAAGGTTACATCTACCGTTACCTGTTGAAAGGAGTCGTTTTCCCACACGAGGCTCTTTTTCAAGTATAACATAGCTTGTATTGTGTGCGTTATTTTGAATATATGCAGCAGCAATGAGACCGGATGCTCCTCCGCCCACAATCGCAATGTCGTATATTTTATTTTTCAAGATCTGTCACCCTCTGAAAAATATTATGCTGTGCCAACCATAGATGAGAACAAGCTTGGGAATCCATAGCATATTATGGTCATAATAGTTGCAGCAAGACATAGTCCAAGCAGAATTGTTGGTATAGATTCTTTTAACTTAAACTTAAACAAAGCTGCTACAAGTGCACCTGTCCATGCTCCAGTCATCGGAAGAGGTATTCCTACGAAGAGAGTAAGACCAAATCTCTTGTGCTTCATTATGGATTTTGCGCTTTTATTTGCCTTTGCTTCTAGTTTATCTACTAGCTTTACTAACTTGGTATTACGAAGTACATTAAAAATTTTATTTATAAAAAGTAGTATAAAAGGAATTGGTACGAAATTACCCAGCATACAAATAGGAATTGCTACGTTCATGTCAACTCCTAAAATAGCAGCAGCTATCAATCCACCTCTAAGTTCCAAAACAGGAACCATAGAAATTAAAAATATAACAAGCTCATGTGGGACATTGCCAAACATCTCAATAATACTGTTTATAATTCCGCTCAAAACAAACACTCCTTATCTTGAATATGCTTCAACTATATCACCAACAAACATATAGTGATAATCGTCGTTATATTCTTTGTAAACTCTTTCATCAATTACGCTATTCTCTGTGAGTTGTTGACGATACATCTTTTTACATACAAGCACTATTTTAGCTTCTTCAAAATATGGTGCAGACAAATCAAACCTTGCTGTAAGTCCGGTTTCATTTGCTTTATCGTAATCTCTTCCGGATTTTGTGCCACAAAACTTAAGGGCATCCCTATATTCATTATCGAAGAAACACAAAGTAAAAAATTCACTATCGTCTACAAATTCTAAAGTGTATCTCTGAGGGCGAATAAATGTAAATACTACATTTTTGTTCCAAAGAACACCCATACCGCCCCAACTTGCTGTCATAGTATTGTATTTTTGCTCATCACCGGCTGTAATAAGCATCCATTGCTTTCCTATCATATCAAATGGATTTAACTCCATTTGTAATAAATCTATTCTCTTTAATTCTGACATAATCTCACCTCAAAAAAATATAAAAATTATTTCTCTACCGAAATATTGCCCTCATCATCAATGATTATATGTTGACCTAGTTTTATGCCATCCGGAAGCTCATTTATTTGAATTCCATATAATTTTTTCTCTTTGTCCTCACAGATAGCCATACCTAATTCAAGTTTTGTTAGTTTTAATTTTTTCATCTTCCATTTTTTCCTTTTTTCATATTACTCTTTTTTAATCTTTTATTTGATTTATTTCTGCTGTTAATATTAATTGTTTTGTTATTAATTTGCTGACGCACTGGCGTGACGAGGCAGTTCTTGCCTGTACCAATGAGGTCTGTACGTCCTGCTTTTGTAAGTGCTTTAATAACAAGAGCCTTATTCTTTGGAAGAAAATATTGGAGTAAGGCACGTTGCATTGCTTTGTCCTCAGCGGACTTTGCTACATATACTTCCTTCATAGTATATGGATCAACGCCTGTGTAAAACATACACGTGGACACGGTACCCGGTGTGGGATAAAAATCCTGCACCTGTTCCGGGTGCAAATTTTCTTTCTTCAAAAATAATGCAAGCTCTATGGCTTCTTTAAGTCCTGATCCCGGATGGCTAGACATCAAATAAGGCACAAGGTATTGTTTTTTACCTTGCTGATTGGTGATTTTATAAAATTCATCAGCAAAGCGCTTATACGTTTCTATATGAGGCTTACCCATTTTATCAAGAACTATAGCTGAACAATGTTCAGGAGCAACCTTGAGCTGACCACTAACATGATGTTGCACAAGTTCCCTGAAAAACTCTTTATCTTCATCCTCTATAAGATAATCAAAGCGTATACCGCTTCGTATAAATACTTTTTTTATTTTCGGGAGCTCTCTTATAGACCTGAGCATGTGTAAATATTCAGTGTGATCTACCTGGAGATTAGGACATGGTGTAGGTGCGAGACATTTTTTATCCTTACAAAGACCGAGCTTTTTTTGTTTCTCACATGATGGAAGCCTGAAATTGGCAGTAGGGCCCCCTACATCATGCACATAACCCTTAAATCTAGGGTTTTCAGTAAGTTTTTTTACTTCATCGATTATAGATTGTTCGCTTCTGCAAGTAACGGCTCTGCCTTGATGAAAAGCTATAGAACAGAAGTTACATCCACCAAAACAACCTCTATTATGAGTTACAGAAAACTCAACTTCTTTTATTCCATTCACGCCTCCAAGCTCTTCATACATAGGATGATACATACGTTCATATGGTAACGAATACACCCAATCAAGCTCCTCAGTTGTGAGCGGTGGCATAGGAGGATTTTGCACAACCATAACATCACCATGACGCTGAACAATTGTCTTACCTCTCACAGCGTCTTGTTGTTGCATCTGTTTTTTGCAGGCAAGAGCATATTCTTTTTTGGATGTGCTTACCTGCTCAAATGATGGGCATATGCAGGCATCGTCTTGCTGATACTCTGTAGTGGAAACAGCATAGCAAATTCCTCTCATATCACGCATATCTGCTGGTTTCTCGCCATTATTAAGACGCTCTGCAAGCTCTATGGTTTGATTTTCGCCCATGCCAAATGAAAGTATATCAGCTTTACTATCAATCAGAATAGATGGTCTTACCTCATCGTCCCAATAGTCATAATGGGCAAATCTGCGAAGAGATGCCTCTAGTCCACCTATTATTATGACACTATCAGGATAGATTCTTCTCACAATATTAGAATAAACTATTACTGCTCTATCCGGGCGTTTACCGGACTTATTACCTGCTGTGTATGGATCATCGCTTCTACGTTTTTTTGCGGCTGTATAATGAGACACCATACTATCTATGTTGCCGGATGTTATTAAAAATCCTAATCTCGGTTTACCAAACTGCATAAAGTCTTTATCATTTTTCCAATTTGGCTGAGACAAGATAACTACTTTATAACCCTTAGCCTCTAGCACTCGTGAAAGAATAGACACACCAAAGCTAGGATGATCTACATAGCTATCACCGGTGATAAAGACAAAATCAGGTTGTTCCCAGCCACGTGATAACATTTCTTCTCTTGTAACAGGTAAAAAATTCATGAAAATTAACCGTCCGTTTTTACATATTTCCGCTTCTTTCAAGCCACTGCTGATATGTTAGCAGAACTTTTCGTTTTTTAGAACCCTCATGCGGTCCTACAATGCCCATAGCCTCAAGATCATCTACAAGGCGACCGGCTCTGGCATATCCTACCTTTAATCTTCTTTGAAGAAGACTTACGCTCGCTTCGCCAGCCTCAACTACGCATTTTATAGCATCCTCTGTGAGTGGATCAGCATCTCCTGAAGGCTCTGATGAAGGCTCATTCTTTTTATTACTACTTATCTGACTTTCTGCAATGAAATCAATTTGCTCAATTACATCTTCGTTAAACTCAGGACTATTATCATCCTGCTTGAAGAAATCTGTAATATTTTCTATCTCCTCATCTGAGGCGTAACCACCCTGCACACGTATTGGCTTGGAAATACCAATAGGCATACATAGCATATCACCTTTTCCTATCAACTTATCTGCTCCACCCGCATCTAGTATTGTGCGAGAATCTGTCTGAGATGAAACTTTAAGTGCAATACGACTTGGGATATTTGCTTTTATAACACCTGTGATAACATCAACAGATGGTCTTTGAGTGGCGATTACAAGGTGCATACCGGCCGCACGAGCCATCTGAGCCAATCTGAAAATGGCATCCTCCACTTCTTTTGGTGCTGCCATCATAAGATCAGAAAGTTCGTCTATAGCTATAACAATTTGTTCTAGCTTTTTGGTTGGGCCTGTGACAGAATCTTCTTCACCATTTTCCTGTGCTTCAAGCATCTTATTTAAATTATTCTCAACAATCTTATTGTAACCATGAATATCTCTTGCGCCACACTCTGAAAACGACCTATACCTCTCAAGCATTTCATTTACAGCCCAGTTTAAAGCACCGGCCGCCTTTTTAGGATCAGATACAACCGGAATTAACAAGTGTGGTACACTCTTATACTTAGAAAATTCAACCATTTTAGGGTCAATTAGTATCAGCTTAACCTCATCCGGAGTAGCTTTATAAAGTATACTAAGCAAGATAGAATTAACACATACAGACTTACCCGAGCCTGTTGTACCTGCTATAAGTAGGTGAGGAAGTTTCGCAAGGTCTATAGAGAATATATTGCCGGAAATATCTCTGCCAATAACACAGGATAATTTGCTCTTTGCATCTCTAAATGTATCAGAGTCGATAAGCTCTCTCATAGATACCATGCTGACAGTTTTGTTAGGAACCTCTATGCCCACAGCGGCTTTGCCGGGGATAGGCGCTTCTATACGCACACCAAGTGCGGCCAAATTAAGTGCTATATCATCAGCAAGATTTGTAATTTTGCTGATTTTAACACCTGGTGCAGGCTGTATCTCATATCTGGTAACTGATGGGCCACGGCAAATATTTAATATCTTTGCCTTAACATTGAAACTATCAAGCGTTTCAATAAGCTTTCTTGCGTTTTCATGCAACTCTGCTACCACACCGGTATCATCAGTTGCTTTTGCCTCTAAGAGAAGCTCTACTGATGGAAATTTATGTATTTTTTCAGTTTCATCCTCTTTAATGGCGTTTTTTCTAATCTCTTCATCAATCTCTTTGCTATATTGGATTGTTTGAAGAGCTGTTTCTTTCTTTGAAGAAGTTGCTGTTTTATACAAATCAATTGGTACAGAGGCAATATCATCCTCTTCCCTTTGTTCTTTTGAAATTTGTGTGCGAACAGGTTTCACTTTATATGCATGATGCTCAACATTGTTGTTAGTATCTATAACATCTTCATTCGCAGAAGGAGTGGTTACACTAATGGATGTATTATTCTCATTTTCGCTGATAGTACCTAATGCAGGAACATTTTGCGGTTTAGCTTCCGTCTTAGAATAGCTAGTGCTTCCAAATGAAATTGCCTGTCTGATATAGTCATCATCCGGAAAGTCATTATCTTCCTGCAATTTTCTTTTTTCTTCTTCTGCCTTTTTTACACGATCTTCATAATCGGCAATTTCTTGAGGTGTGAGCTTGTTAACGTCAATCACAGCTGACACTAATCTATCGGCTTTTTTTCTTTTATCACGTTTACGAACCTCGCCGTCTAGTGGTATATCGATCATCACTTTGTCTTTTTGTTCATGATCAATATTATCTCTTTCGTTCTTTCTTTCAATCACACGTTGTTTATATTGCTCATTTACAACCTTAATTTTATCGACCGGTTTTTTTAGCGTATCGGTAATATTTATGACAGTTATCCCTGCGAAAAGCATTATAAAAAGTGCAAGAAGAAGTATACATGTTATCCTTGCACCAACATCCCCCATAAGCGAACGAAGCGGTATTGAAATAATATTTCCTAGAAGTCCTGTGCCAAATACCGAAAAATCATTTGAACCCAAATGAGCTAGTTTAGCAAAGTATTCAGTAAAACTACTCACATCTGATGCAAACAAATTTATTATTGTAGCAGACAAAACCGTTATAGTGGTAATCATAGTAAATTTATAATTTACCCTTTTTTGCCCTTTTGCTGTAGATATTGCAAGGTAAATCAGTAATGTCGGAATTGATATCGACAGCCAACCACCAAGCCATAGGCAAAAATTATGCATACACAACCAGAAGTTTTCGCCTTTTATAAGTATCAAAAAAGTAATAAAAATCGCAATTATAAACAGAACGATGCCCTTTGATGACGAATTTTCAACTTTTGTTGTATTAGCCTTAGATTCCGATTTCTTTGAGGTCTGTGTATTTGAATTTTTACCTTTATTTGTAGAATTCGGTTTTGTTTTTGTTCCTTGAGCCAAAATCTTACACCTCTGATTTATTTAACGATTGAAGTTACAACGGTAGCGACACCCAGAACAGCTGTATATATCACAAATATAAACATCCTATCCTTAGATAACATCCACTTAAACAGCTTTATAGCCAGCACGCCCACAACGGCTGATACAGCCACACCAACAACAATAGGTAATATACCAATATCATTAATAGGATTAACATCTGTAGATAATGCATCCTTCAGCTCAAGTACAGCTGCTGCAAAAATAGACGGAATACCGAGAACAAAAGAATAGTCGAGAGCCGCCTGTTTATCAATTCCTCTCATTTGTGCCACTGCTAAAGTGGAACCGGATCTAGAAAGTCCTGATAGAACTGCTGCAAAGCATTGTGTTATACCTACACAAATCGAGTCAACAACATTATATCTTTTTCTAATTTTATTTTTCTTCAAATTGTTTTTGTTAAAGAAAATTCCTGTTGTTAACAATAAACTAGTTAGTATAAGAGAAACACCAACTACCCATAAATACTCACTGGAGCTAAAAATTTCCGCCAAATCCTTAAAGTTTGTGTCTTCTAAAAATGGCACCGGAACAAATAGTAAAAACAGTGGTAGTAAGCCTATTATCAACATAAAAATCATATTTCGATCATGACTCATATTTTTAAAGGTAAATTTACCTTTAAAGATATCTGAAATTATGGAAATAAATTCTTTAATAAGATTCCAGACAAGCTTGCGATACACCACAAGAACCGCTACAAGCGTACCAATATGTAACATCACATTCATAAATAGATTGCTTTCTAGATCAACACCAAGCAGTGCTTTGGTGAGAGCTAAATGACCACTACTGGATACTGGCAAAAACTCTGTAAGTCCTTGCACGATTCCTAAAATAATCGACTGTATTATGTTCATCTATGTATAACCCCTCTTTGCGCCGATTGGCTACTATTAGCAGACAATCGGCAATGTTTAAATTAAAATTATTTTTTACTCTTTTCTTTATCTATCATTGAATAAAGGCATTCCAGGGCGTCACTGAGGTTACCAACTTCATCAATAAGCCCTTCTTTCACGGCATCGTCACCCTCTAATATTGTTCCAACATCCATAACAAGCTCACCGGTATTCATAGCAAGCTCATTATATCTATCACTGTGAATATTAGAATTATCAGCAACGAAATTATTTATGCGCTCCTGCATTCTATGAAAATACTCAAATGTTTGAGGAACACCCAGTGTAAGACCCGTCATACGTACAGGGTGTACTGTCATTGATGCAGACTTAGCTATAAATGATTTTTTAGCCGCAACAGCCAAAGGAACGCCAATCGAATGTCCTCCTCCGAGTACTAGTGAGACGGTTGGCTTCTTTATACCAGCCAAAAGCTCAGCTATAGCAAGACCTGCTTCAACATCACCACCTTGTGTGTTGAGCAAAATTAAAAGGCCGTCTATCCTATCATCTTCCTCAACTGCCACTATCTGGGGTATCACGTGCTCATACTTGGTTGTTTTATTATCAGATGGGAGGATAAAATGTCCCTCTATCTGTCCTATTATCGTTAGACAATGAATAACATATTTACCATTAGTGGTGACAGAACCTGTTTTTTCTATTTCATCCAGCTTGTCATCGGTAGAAGCTTCTTCTTGGTTTGAGTTTTCGTTATTTTGTTGATTATCATCAAAGACGAACACTCTTTGATTCAAATCAAAATACTTATGCATATAAAGCACCTCCAAGACTATTATCTCGAATTTAAGCGCTAATATACATTTCATACTTTGATATTATAACATTTTATCAAAACAATATCAAGTAGAATATTGTCTTTTGCGCCAAAAAGCTTTTCTAAATATATTATTCGGGAATTCAAAAAGATATGCAAATAAAAAGGCTTGCAGTATATATATTTGCATACTGTAAGCCTTTAATCAAAGTTATTTTACTTCGCCTTTTTTGGAAGCACTATTTTAGGGTCTTTTTGATTTTTTCTATATAGCACAAATTTAGATCCGATAACCTGAACAACATCACAATTTACACTGGCTGCAATGCTCTCAGCTACCTCTCTTGGTGTTACATCAGAGCTCTCAAGCACCTTGCCTTTTATAATTTCTCTTGCTGTAAGTGCATCGTCCGCTTGTTTAATAATCTGTTCGCTCATTCCTCCTTTGCCCACCATCAATATAGTGTCTATATTGGTTGCCAGTGAGCGAAGATAAGCTCTTTGTTTGCTTGTAAGCATTATGTTTTCTCCTTATTACAATATTTTTTTCAATTCATCTGCAAATTTTCTAAGTGCTTTGCCACGATGACTTGCGCTGTCCTTTTCACCCGGTGTACATAGTGCAAATGTTTTATCAAATTCATTGCATATGAACACAGGATCATATCCAAATCCCTCATTACCTTGTGGCACTTTTGCGATCTTTCCAAAGCACTCTCCATTCACTTGGATAGTTGTTTTATCATCTATGATGCAATAAATACACGTTGTAAAATGTGCACCACGTTCTGAATCAAACACATTTTCCATATTACTTAAAAGTTTTGTTACATTGTCTTTATCTGTGGCATTTTCTCCTGCATAGCGTGCTGTATGAACACCTGGGGCACCATTCAGCGCATCTACAGAAAGACCAGTATCATCTGCTATAACAGGCATCTTTGCAATTTTATAAGCATTTTCGGCTTTTAGCTTTGCATTCTCGGCAAAAGTGTCTCCGTTTTCATCTACATCACCGAGATTGATACCAATTTGCTTAGGTGTGACAACATCAACACCCAGTGGAGCCAATATTCTTGAAAGCTCAGAAAGCTTGTGTTGATTATTTGAAGCAAGTAATAATTTCATTTTTTCACCTGAAATCATAATTATTTTGAGTCCTTTGTAAAGAGGGCTCTTGCAAATTCTTTAGAGTTGAATGGCTGTAGATCATCAATCTGTTCACCAACACCAATATATTTTACAGGAATTTCAAGCTCATTAGAAATGGATATAACCACGCCACCCTTGGCTGTACCATCGAGCTTTGTTAGTACAATACCTGTTATACCGGCTGCATTTTGGAATTCTCTAGCCTGACTTACTGCGTTTTGACCTGTAGTAGCATCAAGAACAAGCAAAACCTCTTTGTCTGCATTAGGCAATTCTCTATCAATAACTCTGTTAATCTTTTCAAGCTCTGCCATAAGATGGCGCTTATTGTGCAATCTGCCTGCTGTATCACATATGATAACATCAGCACCACGAGCCTTAGCGGCTGATATTGCATCAAAAACAACTGCGGCAGGGTCCGATCCCTCTTGCTGTTTTACTATATCTGTGTTGGCTCTCTCAGCCCAGATTTCTAGTTGTTCTATTGCAGCAGCTCTAAATGTATCAGCAGCAGCTAATAGAACCTTTTTTCCCTTTGACTGTAAGTGAGAAGCCATTTTTCCTATAGTTGTGGTTTTTCCAACTCCGTTAACACCTATTATAAGTATAACAGATGGTTTAGTAGAAACACGAAGTTCTTCATCACAACTCATCATACCAATTATAACTTCTTCTAACAAATCGTTAATTTTTGCGGGATCTGTTATACCCTGACGTTTAACCTCTTTTCTCAGAGCAGAGCAAATATTTTCTGCCGTAACCATACCAACATCGCTCATAATAAGAAGCTCTTCCAGTTCTTCAAAAAGCTCTTCATCAATCTTTGTAAATGAATTGAGCATCGTGTTGATTTGTGTCATTACGGATTCTCTTGTCTTTTTTAATCCATCTTTAATCTTTTGAAAGAAACCCATATGGTTATTCCTCCTTAACCTATCTTTCCTAATTTTTCAGCAACCTCTGTTGCTCGTAATTCGAGAAGCTTAGATATTCCTTTATCTTGCATGGTAACACCATAAAGAACATCAGCCTCTTCCATAGTACCACGTCTATGAGTGATGAGAATAAACTGAGTTTTGTCATTCATCCTGCGCAGATACTCTGCAAATCTATAAACATTTACATCATCAAGTGCAGCCTCGATCTCATCCATCACACAGAATGGTGCCGGACTAACCTTCATTATAGCAAAATATAGAGAAATTGCAACTAAAGCCTTTTCACCACCCGAAAGAAGTTCAAGGTGTTCTACTATTTTACCTGGTGGATTGCATATAATATCTATTCCGCTTCCTAGAATGTCATCTGGATTGGTTAGCTCTAATGATGCCTTACCACCGCCGAATAGCTCTTTAAAGGTTTCGCCAAAGTTCTTATTAATCTCATTGAACCTCTGAACAAACATAGTTGCCATTTGTTTTACAAGGTCATTTATCAGCTTTTCAATATCTTCCTTTGATTGCTCTACATCCCCCACCTGCTTGCTCATAAACGTGTATCTTTCAAATACCTCTTTGTATTCTTCGATAGCACTAACATTTATACTTCCAAGATTTCTAATCTTAGATTTGAGCTCGTTTAGGCGTTTATTAGCAAGTGTAGAGTTATCAATCTGAATACACTCTCGTTCAGCTTCGTTTTTAGTAAGCTCATATTCATCCCAAAGCTTTGAGATGATATCATCATACTTCTTTTGAAGACTTATTTTTCTTTCTTCGAGTCTGGTAAGCTCTCTAGCAATATTTTCACGCTGAGACTGCCTATCTCTTTCATTTTGGCGAAGTGATGTGGCGTGCTTGTCCAAATCAAGTCGTTGTTCATTAATTATGTTAATTTCCTCTTTTAGTTTTTCACATTCAGAGTTTTTTTGCTGTGACTGCATAGTGTATTGCTCTACAGTTTGATCCTTTTGCTTGTTAAGATCTGAAACTGCCTCTATTCGCTCTAACAATTCCTGCTTACGTGCAGATTGATTTTGACTATTTATCTTAGCAGTATCTATCTCAGAGGTAAGAGCTTCAATTTCTTTTTCTAAAACCGCTGTTTGAAGACGTATTTTTTCCAGTTCTTCGTTAAGAAGCTCTTTATTTTTAGATATCTTGTCTTTATCACCTGTAATCAAAGCAATATCAGCTTCAGTTTCAATTATCTGCCTGCTTAGCTCTTCTATTCTCTGATGTGCGCTCTCACGCTCAGACATAAAGCTTTTTGTTCGAGCTGAAGACGTCTCGTCTTCCTCAATCATCAATTTTAGGGCTCTTTTTGAGTTTTCCAGCTCACTTTTTCTGCCCTGAATCTCTGTATCAAACTTTATCTTATCTTCACGATTATTCGCTATGTCTGCTTCAAAGGCGAGTATATCAGCTTTTACTTTTTCTGCCTTTTGAATTGTTGTCTTATATTGTGCAACCAACTCATCAGCTTGTTCTTGGAGTTTTTTGGTCTTCTCACGATAAGCCTGTATATCACTACTCCTGCTCAAGATACCTGATTTTTTTCCAAATGAACCACCGGTAAGCGAACCACCCGCATTTACAACTTGTCCATCAAGAGTAACAATTTTATATTTGTAATTATATTTCTTTGCGATAGTTGTAGCACAATCGATATCTGAGACAATAACAGTTCTGCCAAGTAAGCTACCTATTATCTCTGAAAAACGGCTTTCATATTCACACAAAGAATTTGCTATGCCGATATATCCATCGTTACTCTGCAGATTACTGTCATGAATTATGTTGCTTTTAATATTTGTTAACGGCAAGAAAGTTGCTCTACCGGAGTTTGTCCGTTTGAGAAAAGCAATTGCACTTTTTGCCGATTGTTCATCATTACAAACAATATTCTGCATAGCCGCACCGAGGGCTATTTCAATTGCTGTGGCATATTTTGCAGGTACATTTATTATTCTTGATATTGGACCAATTATACCGGATAATACTCCGTGCGAAACCTCCTTCATAACAGCTTTTACGCTGTTTGAAAATCCTTCAAGATTTTTCTCAAGGTCTTCAAGTATTTTGGTTCTTCTTTCATATTCCTTAGAATCAAGATAAAATTTATCTGCTTCCTGCTTTATTTTTTCTGCTTTTGCAATTCTATTGTTATATAACATTCTGCAACCATCAAGTGATTGTTCTGAGCTTTGTATTTTTTCTCTACATTGTGCAGAATGTAATTCCAGTTGTAATATATACTTTTCGATATTCTGAATTGATTTTTCTGCTTCTTCTTTTGAAGTTCGCAGATCGGCAAGTCGGTTGCCTATCTCCTCTAAAGAACTGGTTGCAGACATCTCTTTTATTCGTGCCTCTGCACACTTGCTATTAAGTGATGCAAGGCGTGTAGTAAGTTTCTGAGTTTTATCCGAGAATTTGAGTGCATCTTCATTAATAGAATTAAGACTTTTAGCCTTTTCTGCATACTCTGTAAGACTATGCTCAATTATAGATTTTTTCTCTGTAATTAGACTAGTCTTTTCGGCACATAGTTTTTCTAATGAGCTACACGATTCCTCTGTAAGCTTTATCTCATCAGTTAATCTATCTATCTCCTGATTATTATGTAATATGTCATTTTTGGCAAGTACAATGTTTTCATTGATTTGAGCTATCTCTTGCTCTAGTGCTGAAATGCTGTTTCTAATATTGTCTATGTCCACATTTTTTAATGCAAACTGCTTATAGAGCTCCTCTGTATCTGAGCGAATTTGCTCCAGCTCTCTTTCGATATCTGCATAGTCAGCATTTGCAACAGATAGCTTTTCTTCTTGTTCACGCAGTGCATTTTCAGATTTATTAAGAGTGTCAAGCCATAGGGCGATTTCAAGCCCCTTTTTTTCTTTCGAATATTCTAGGAATTTTTCCGCTTTTTCAGATTGTATACGTAGTGGCTCTACTCTGCCTTCAAGCTCTGATAAAATATCTTTTAATCTATAAAGATTTTCCTGTGTGGATTTTAATCGACGTTCCGCCTCAGATTTTCTGTAACGATATCTTGAGATACCTGCTGCTTCTTCAAAAATTTCTCTTCTTTCTTCACTCTTTGATGAAACAACACTGTCTATCTTACCCTGCGAAATCATCGAGTATCCATCTCTACCAAGACCGGTATCCATAAATAGCTCGTGGATATCTTTAAGCCGTACGGTAGCCTTGTTTATAAGATATTCACTTTCGCCACTACGGTAAAATCGGCGTGTAACAGACACATCATCGCCATCATATGGTAAAACTCTGTCTTTGTTTTCTATTGTTAATGTAACCTCTGCAAATCCGTTTTTCTTTCGTGTGTCTGTTCCTTTAAAGACTACGTCTTCCATTCTGGCACATCGTAGTGCCTTTGTAGACTGCTCGCCAAGCACCCATCTGATGGCATCACTTATATTACTTTTGCCACTACCGTTAGGCCCTACAACAGAGGTTATACCCTTGTCAAAGGTTAGTTTGGTTTTATCAGGAAATGTTTTAAAGCCCTGTATTTCCAAAGATTTTAAAAGCACGGCGACATTTTCCCCTCTCCGACTCTTGATAAAGAGCCATAATCTCATACTGAGGCACCGAATTATCCTGCACGATTTTCGGTACCACTCCAATTTCTTTCATTTTTAATATATTTTCTTTTTTATTGCCAATAAAAGGGGAAATATCTTTTGGATTAAGATGAAATTCCACTTCTCTTTTATCCCCTAAATCTTTTGAAAGTTTAACAACAGTCTTGTAAAATAGGCGACTCAAGCAAAGCTCCCTAAAAGCTGGGTGATATACTCCTTCGATATAATCATTTTTCAGGGATTCACTATCGTGTAGACCAAGCCTTATAACCTTTATGTGTTTGCTTTCAAAATATTGTAAAAGTTCTGCACACAGCTCTATAGAGTCATTAAAGCCATATGGTGTATATATTTTTTTCTCATACAACGATGCAAGATATGTATTTTTTAATATAGCTGTAGGATAAATTCTCATTGTATCAGGCTCAAGCAAGGCAAGCTTTTGTGCCGTTTCTATATCCTTATCAGGAGTGCTTTTATAAAGTCCTGTCATCATCTGCAGACCTAAGCTAAATTTATATTTTTTTATGAGTTTGCTACTTATTATAACATCGTGTGACGTATGTCCTCTCATATTTGCCTTTAGCACTTCATCATCCATACTTTGGGCACCAAGCTCAATAGAGGTCACTCCCTTTTCTTTTAACAAAGTTAAAATCTCATCATTTATGGCATCCGGGCGTGTGGATATCCTGATACCTGATATTCGATCTCCTTTTATGTATGGTTGTGCGGCATCAAGTAACTCAAGCATATAATCTCTATCTATAGCAGTGAAGCTTCCGCCAAAAAACGCAATCTCGACGGATATATCATTAACTGAAAGATGCTTTAATGCAGTTTCACAAGCTTCTTTAACATCTTTTTTATGAGGTATTTCATCTTTGCCTGTAATCACGTTTTGATTGCAAAAACTACACTTATGAGGACATCCAACGTGTGGCACAAATAGGGCTATATTTACGTGTCTAATAACCCATCAACTCCAATGCCTCACGGGCAGCCTGCTGTTCGGCCTCTTTTTTGCTTTTTCCTCCGCCTTTTCCGATAACATTGCTATTAAGATGCACCTCAAAGACAAAATGTTTGTTATGATCCGGACCTGTTTCACTTACAAGAACATACTCCAGATGCTCCTCAGGATTTTTTTGTATTATTTCCTGCAAGGTTGTCTTATAGTCTTTTGCACGATGATTTTTTGGATTTTGGATATCCGGCACAACAAAGCCAAGCACAAACTTTCGAGCTTCTTCAATGCCTCCGTCTAAAAATATAGCGGCTATAAGTGCCTCAAAAGCATCTGCAAGAATAGATGGACGTTCGCCACCCCCCATGCGCTTTTCACCCTTGCTGAACATAATCCTTTCCCCTAGTCCGATTTTTTTTGCATATACAGCAAGTGACTTTTCGCACACTAAAGAAGCACGTAGCTTTGATAACTCGCCCTCCGGGAGCTGTGGACAATTCAAAAAAATGTAGTTGGAAACGATTATGCTAAGCACAGCATCACCTAAAAATTCCAGTCTTTCATTGCATCTTAGCTTCTTATGCATTTCGTTAGCATAAGAGCTATGTGTGAGTGCTTCTGTGAGATAGCTGGTATCTTTAAATTCGTAGCCTATTATTTGATAAAAATCCTTCACGATAAATAATGCTCCTTTCCTGATTAATATTAGAATATTATATCATATTCTTTTACTCTTCTTCTATTTTTAATTTTTCAGATATCTTTCCTGTAACATCACATTTTGCAAATTGCATTGTTAGTCTGAAAGCATTTTTAACCGTGTTTGCTCTTGCACTACCATGAATTTTGAAAACTGGTTTTCTGCAACCAAGCACAGGTGCACCACCGTATTCATTGTAATCGACACTTTTCTTAAGCTCGCTCATATCTTTGAGTATCATTGAAGCCGCAATCTTGGTCTTGATATTTTTAGTCAAAATACCCTTGATTTTTTTCATCAGAGCGAGTGCAACACCCTCATATGTTTTTAGGATAATATTGCCTGTAAATCCATCGCAAACAACAACATCACACGCATCGAACGGTATATCTCTTGCCTCTATATTGCCTACAAAGTTGAGGTCAGACTTTTTCAACAGCTCAAATGTCTGGTGCTGGAGCTCTCCACCCTTGTGATCCTCTGTACCTACATTAGCAAGACCTACTCTAGGATTTTCAACACCCATTACCTCATTCATATAAATACTGCCCATATATGCAAACTGCAACAGCATTTCAGGTCTACACTCGATATTAGCACCACTATCTATAAGCATAAATGTACCGCTGTCCTTTGGAATAACAGGTGCAAAGGCAGGTCTTTTTACCGACTTTATTCTTTTAACTATAAGTGATGAACCCACAACAAGAGCACCACTGTTACCGGCTGACATAAAGGCATCACCCTTGCCTTGTGCAAGCATTTTCATACCTACTGCCATAGAAGAGTTACTCTTTTCTTTCAATATAGAGCTAGGATTATCCTCCATTGAGATAACATCCTCGCAGTTTACGATTTCTATCCTATCTAAGTTAAGTGAATTTTCTTCTGCTATTTTTCTTATCTCATCTTCACGTCCAACAAGAATAGCCTCACTGTCAAATTCATTTACTGCAATCACGACACCCTTTACTATCTCTATAGGTGCATGATCTCCGCCCATTGCATCAACAATAATTTTCATAAAAAATACTCCTGTTAATTTAATACTTATTCTATATTGATAGCACGTAGTGCGTCAAAGCTTCTTATAGACATCTTTTCAGCTTTAAGCTGTTTATCACGTATCTTTTCATCAAGTGGTGGCAATATACCAATGTTTGCCCCCATTGGTTGGAAATCTACAACACTTTCATCAGATATATAACCAGCTAAGGCGCCCATCATAGTGCATTCAGGCATCAAAAACTTTTCTTTGCCCAAAATAAGTCTTGACGCATTGATGCCGGCTATACATCCACTGCTCGCAGACTCGATATATCCTTCTACACCTGTGATCTGCCCAGCAAAAAACAAACCATCGCTACCTTTAACTTGATAGGTGCTATCCAATAATTGTGGAGAATTAATGAATGTATTTCTATGCATAACACCATATCTAACAAAGTCTGCGTTTTTAAGAGCCGGTATCAGTCCAAAAACACGCTTTTGCTCAGGAAACTTCAAATTTGTCTGAAAACCCACAAGATTATACATAGTTCCTGCCGTATTTTCTTTTCTGAGCTGTAGCACAGCCCATGGTCTATGTCCTGTGTGTGGATCTGTCAATCCAACCGGCTTCATTGGCCCAAAACGAATGGTATCCTGACCTCTTCCTGCCATAACCTCTATGGGCATACAACCCTCGTATACCTTTGGATTCATTACATCTACGCCATGCAATGGGGTGCGCTCTCCATTTATCAGTTCATTATAGAAAATTTCGTATTCTTCTTTATTTAATGGACAGTTAATATAGTCATCAGAATCACCCTTGCCATATCTTGATGCAAAGAAGGCACTTTCCATATCAATACTATCCGCTGTGACAATAGGCGCAGCAGCATCAAAAAAGCTAAGCCCGGAACCGTATGCTTTTTTTATACTATCTGAAAGTGCTTCGCTGGTCAGAGGTCCTGTAGCAATTATATTGACACCATCTGTAGGCAATTCTGTAACTTCCATAGACTTTACAGTTATATTTTCATGTTCGTGTATCTTCTTAGACACCATAGAAGCAAAAAGATCACGATCAACAGCCAATGCACCGCCTGCCGGTACAGATGTTTGATCTGCACATTCCAATATTATGGAACCAAGCATACGCATCTCTTGCTTAAGCATACCGGCGGCACTAGCTGTTCTGGATGCCTTAAATGAATTTGAACACACAAGCTCAGCAAACATATCTGTTTTATGCACCGGTGTTTTCTTTTTTGGTTTCATCTCGATAAGCTCGACCTTAATTCCTCTTTTTGCGAGCTGCCAGGCAGCTTCACATCCGGCAAGTCCAGCCCCTATCACTCTTACTATCATATTATTTTTCGTCCTTTATATATCCACAGCTCTCCGAAGCGCAATAAATTTTAGGTCGCTTTCCTTTTTTAGAGAAGAGTATACCTCCGCACCTCGGACATTTTTCCGTGAGTGGCTCATCCCATGATGCAAAGTCACAATCAGGATAATGGTCACATCCATAGAAAGCTCTGCCACGCTTTGTCTTTTTCACTATTATTTTGCCGTCACATTTGGGGCAGTCGACTCCTGTTTCGACTACAAATTTCTTTATATTCTCACATTCAGGCCATCCTGGGCAGGCAATAAACTTCCCGTATCTGCCGTATTTAACTACCATCTGACGTCCGCATTTTTCACAGACCATATCAGTCTGGTCTTCTTTTAATGTTATCTTGACACCGTCCATATCTTTTTTTGCCTTTTTTAGGGTATCGTCAAAATCTCCATAAAAGTCTTTGAGTAGCTCTACCCAACCTGTGGTGCCTTTTTCGACTGTATCTAAATTTTCTTCCATACCGGCAGTAAACTTAACATTTACTATGTTAGGAAAGCATTTTTTCATAAGTTTTGTAAGCTCTTCTCCGAGCTCTGTTGGAACGAGTGCTTTACTCTCTCGTTTTACATATTCTCTGCTTGTAATTGTTGATATAGTTGCAGCATATGTTGATGGACGTCCTATACCATTTTCCTCAAGTGCTTTTACGAGCGATGCTTCGGTGAAACGTGCCGGTGGCTGTGTAAAATGCTGATTTGGCTTAAGTTCTTTTGCCTTAACAATAGTGGATGGCTCAAGTGGTGGTAATTCTGATGTTTTCTCCTCATCAACATCCTTGCCCTCAACATAGAGCACCGTGTAACCATCAAATGTTACTCTATATCCACTTGCCTTAAACATATAACCATTGCATATTATATCTGCCTGTGTTGTCTTATGGTTAGCATCTGCCATCTGGCAAGCTATAAATCTCTCCCAAATTAGCTTGTATAGCTTATATTGATCGAGAGTAAGATTGTGCTTAATTTTTTCAGGTTCCAGCCATGGCATAGAAGGTCTGATAGCTTCGTGACCATCTTGGGCGTTGGAACGTGACTTATACACTCTCTCTTTAGAATGGAGGTATTTGTCACCCCATTTTCCTAAGATATATTCACGGGCAGAGGCAATAGATTCTGCTGACATTCTCAGAGAGTCAGTTCTCATATATGTGATAAGACCGGTGGCACCCATTCCATCAATTTCGACACCTTCATAAAGCTCTTGAGCAACCTTCATTGTACGCTGTGCTCTAAAATTAAGTTTTCTGCTGGCTTCCTGCTGTAAGGTAGATGTAATAAACGGAGGTGCAGGTGATTTCTTTCTGTAGCCATTTTTAACTTTAGTAATGGTATATTCGCCACCATCAAGCTCTGACAAGATTTTGTTTGCCTCGTCTTCATTGTTGATAGCAAGCTTTTTGCCATCTGCTGTGCCATAAAAGCTGGAATTAAAGCTTTTTCTGCTTCCACGTGGGATAAATTTAGCATCTATTGACCAATATTCCTGCGGAACAAATTTTCTGATCTCCTCTTCCCTGTCTACAATTATTCTTAGAGCCACACTCTGCACTCTTCCAGCAGACAATCCTCTGCGAATTTTTTGCGAAACAAACGGACTCAGCTTGTAGCCTACGATTCTATCAAGCAGACGTCTGGCCTGCTGTGCATCGACAAGGTCAATATTAAGTTCACGTGGGTTGCTCATCCCGTTAGCTACGCCTGTTTTTGTAATTTCAGTGAATTCTACTCTATTTTTCTGATTTTCAGGTAATTTTAATATATAACTAAGATGCCATGATATGGCTTCACCCTCACGATCAGGGTCAGTTGCAAGATAAACAAATTCGCTATCTGATGCAAGCTCTTTCAGCTTCTTTACAAGCTCTTGCTTATCCTTCATCACAACATATTTAGGTTCAAAATTATTTTTTATATCTATACTGAGACGACTTTTAGGAAGATCACGAACATGACCCATAGAGGCTACAACCTCAAAATCCGGTCCCAGATATTTTTTTATTGTTTTAGCCTTTGATGGAGACTCTACAATTACAAGCTTCGACATCAGACCACTCCTTACTTAATTTCAAAATATCGTCCTGGACATGAAATAATCAAATCGTTAATTTCTAATTCTGTAAGCGCAAATTGAACATCCATTATGTTAAGATTCGCTTTTAAACATATATCATCAATAATTATCTGTTTGTTTTCTTTTATCAATTCATAAATTAACCTAGCACTGTCAGACACCTCTGACAAAATAGCTGATACTGAAATATTATTGTCAGTATCAGAAGATTTTAATTCTGCATTTTCTTTTATTGCCTTTTTTTCTGTCGGTTTAATAAATTCAAATGTTGTATTAGGAACATTTATATCACATAAAAAGTCTTTTGGTGATCCATCGGAGTAAAAATATTGGTCAATAATATCATCAACAGAAGTAACAGGGATAGCACCGTTTTTTAACAGCTCGTTTGTTCCCTTTGAGTTATTGTTAAGCGGACTACCCGGAACTGCAAAGACATCACGATTTTGTTCTGCAGCATAATTGGCAGTAATTAAAGCACCGCTCCTAACATCTGCCTCTACCACCACGGTTCCCAACGAAAGACCACTTATAATTCTGTTTCTCATAGGAAATGTATATGGCTTTGCAACAAAATCAGGCGGAAATTCGCTGATTAGTGCACCCTTTTCAGAGATAGCATCACGCATCCCCTTGTTAGATAGTAGATACGGACTATTGATACCACATCCTAACACACATACACCTACACCACCAGCACGGATTGTACCCTTATGAGCCGCACTATCAATGCCTAGCGCACCACCACTTACAACGGTTATTCCATACTTTGCAAGGTTAAAAGAAAATTCTTCAGCTATCTTATATCCGGAATCAGTAGATTTTCTGGTTCCAACGATTGCAATTTTAACATCATTTTTAGGAATTTCACCTTTATAGTATAAAACTGAGGGTGGATTATATATTTTTCGGAGTATATCAGGATATTCAGAATCCCAAATAGAAAGCACCGAAATATTGTTTTTTTCACAGCTTTTAACAATATTTTTCGCTGTAACCATATCGGCAGATGATAACTTTGAAAGTTCTGCTCTGGAAAAGCATCCACAATACACCCACTCACCATATCCTGCATTGAAAAACTCTTCAGCGCTGCCGAAAAATCGCTTTATAGTTAAAATTTTACTGTTTGCAAAACCTATTGCTTGCTGAAGCAGTATATCATAAATTTTTTCAACAGCATTGCTCATTTCATTAGCTCCCACATTATAATTGTTGCGGCGGATGCAGCATTAAACGATTCACACTTACCTCTCATAGGTATGGTAAATCTACAAGATGAGTTTGCAACTGTATCTTCTGTAAGTCCGTTGCCCTCGTTGCCTATCAAAACGACACTTCCAGGCAAAAATTCAAAATCGGTCAAAAGATTATCCGGATTGCTTACTACTCCAGCATAAGTAGCAAACCCACATCTGTTTAATTCTAATACATAATCAGGCATATTGTCAACAAAAAGAAATGACATTCTAAAAATCATGCCCATGCTTCCTCTTATCACTTTTGGAGAAAGTACATCACAACAGTCATCGGATAAAATTAATCCGTCTACACCGAGTGCCTGTGCTGTTCTTATGATTGTGCCCATATTAGATGGATCGCTCACATTCTCAAGAGCCACATACTTACCTGTTTTCACAGGATGTGATTTTTTAATAATATCATTTTTACATACACAGATTACACCCTGCGGTGACTTTGTATCGGAAATTTTTTCAAAAAGCCCCTTGGGTATTTGTATGCTTTTCCTTGCCAATTTAGAAAGATTTTCGACCAGTTCATTATATTTATCCGGATATTGATCTGAAATACATAGCAACTCAAACGCTATATTATCATTAGCAAGCTCACTGCAAAGTCTAAAACCCTCGCAAACAAACTCACCCATCTTTCTTCTTTGTTTAGCAGATGAGTTGAGCATAGAAATCTTTTTAACAAATTTATTTTCCCTCGAAGTAATAAATTCCATAAGGTTTAACCCTTTCATAATCAATTTAAGCCTATAACCTCAGATATTTCTTTTCCTTTTATGTATACTCTGGGCACACGCTTTCCTACAAGGCACACTATTTCATAATTAATAGTATCACATAGGCGTGCGAAATCATCACAGCTTATATTGTTATCGCCAAATATGGTTACAGTGTCTCCACGTTTAACATCAGCAATATCAGAAACATCTACCATTATCTGATCCATACAAACTCTGCCTATAATCATTGATTTTTTTTCATTGATATATATGTATCCTTTATTGCCAAGATGCCTGCTTAGTCCATCTGCATATCCTATAGGTATAGTTGCAATCTTTTTAGGCTTGTCTGTTTTAAATGTGCATCCATAACCTACAAATGAGCCTGCGGGTACCTCTTTTACATGAGATACAACAGCTTTAACACACATGACAGGCTTAAGAGAAATTTTATTTCTTATGCTATCAGACGAAAGTCCATAGAGAATTATACCCGCTCTTACCATGTCAAGGTGCATTGATGGATAATCTAGAATTGCGGCACTGTTTGCACAATGGCGAATGTTAAATTTTATTCCATGTGCTTCTATTAGATTTATAGTATTTACAAAACATTCAAACTGCTTTCGAGTATATTCTGCTCCACAATCACCGCCATCTGCAAACGCAAAGTGGGTAAATACACCTTCAGGATGTAAGCCGTCAAGTGTACAAATTTTGAGTGCTTCTTCTACTGCTGATGAAATCTGAGTATTATTTTGACAAAGCAGGCCTATCCTTGTCATACCGGTGTCAAGCTTTAGGTGAATTTTTACTGATACACCCTGTCTGACAGCATTTTGTGATAACTTGACCGCATAATCAAGAGAATAAACCGCTTGAGCAATACTATTATTAGCAAGCGTGGCTACTTCCTCTTCGGGTGTATACCCTAATATAAGTATAGGAAGTGTTATCCCGTTATGCCTTAACTGCAATGCTTCATCGAGGTTACTTACAGCAAAATAATCAGCACCCATACGCTCATATTCTTTAGCAAGAACAATGGCACCGTGACCATATGCATCAGCCTTTATTACGCAAAGTAATTTTGCATCACTTATGCATTTTTTTATCTCTATAAAATTATGTTCTAGTGCATTTAAATCAATCTCTGCCCACGCACGCTTTAAAAAATGGTTCATAGTAAATATATCTCCAATAAACAATCAATTGTTTTTTATGTATTCTAAAACAACACTCACTGCCTTTTCGGCAGAGGACTGCAAAAATTCTGTATAATTGTCTATAGATTCATCGTCAGCAGTGTCTGATATAGCACGCACAATAACACAATCAACATCATTTACAAAGCAAACGTGATTGATACTGCCACTTTCCATATCACATGCAATCGCAGAGAAATTGCTTTTCAAAGTATTTTTGTAATCTCTGTCTGATAAAAATCTATCTGCACTTGCTATTGTGCCTGATAATACATTTAAATTCAACTTATCTGCATACTGCAATACCTTGTTCTTTGCTTCACCTTTACATTCCATATGTACTATATTAAGTCCTGAAATCATACCCAGAGGATCACCAAAATCGGTAGTATCCATATCATATTGCACCGTATTACTACCAATCGCTACACTGCCTATTTTAAGTCGGCTGTCTATGGCACCTGCTACGCCAGTGTTAATAACTACCGAAGGTGAAAATTTGAGAATCATTGTCTGAGCGCAGATTGCCGCAAAAACTTTTCCTATGCCACATTTTGCAACCACAACATCTTTTCCAAAAATTTGTCCACTCACAAACTCTATACCGGAGTAAAAATCTATCTTCTTATTTTCAATAATGTTTTTGAGTTTTTCAACCTCAACATTCATTGCACCTATTATCCCTATCATATCAAAACCTCATCAATACATAAAATCGTTCTCTTTGCTTTCAAGAATCTCTAAATATTTTTCACATTCGCAAATTGCTGGTTTAAGATCCAGAGAGCGATAATTGCCACATTCAACAGCGGATGCACCGAACACCTCTCCACTATGACTAATACAAAGCTGTAATGCGTTTTTTACTTCTAAAAGTGTCTCATCATTAATCGCATTCCTGATCAAT
Organism: Clostridiaceae bacterium; assembly: GCA_016296885.1. Taxonomy (GTDB): domain Bacteria; phylum Bacillota; class Clostridia; order Oscillospirales; family Acutalibacteraceae; genus JAEEHZ01. The sequence goes on from JAEDHT010000013.1 coordinate 45,235, forward strand.
AGATAAAAGCCTGTCTGACATCCCATTGGTCCAAAATAAATTATTTTATCCTTAAGTGAACCATTTCTAAGATATGTTGCCATCAAATGCTCTATAGTGTGCATAGCGGAATTTGAGAGATAATCACCGCAATTCGGCTTCTTAAATCTCAAATCATAAGTGGTAATATCACCATCTATACGTGAAACATATATACCCTCATTCAATTTTGTGTGGTCCACGGTAAAACTAGCAATTCTTTCCATAACATTTTCAAATGCTTATTATAGCACTAAACCTCCAATTTAATATCAAAATACTTATATATAATATCACCATATTTTTAATAATTCAATTATAAATAAGAATAAAGTAAAAAAAACAAAAAAATGGTTCAAAAGTCTTGACATAAGGAAATAATTAATATATAATAGCAGAGCTGTAAAGGTTAATTGCTTTACAGTGCAGAGGAGCTAAAGATATGGATAATAATTTTGAGCTTTCTATGTTGCTTGATTTTTACGGTTCTTTACTTACTGATAAACAACGTGATATTGCAGAATTATATTATAATGGCGATTATTCGCTTAGCGAAATTGCTCAGGATCTTCAAATATCCCGTCAGGGAGTGAGAGATTCCTTAAAACGTGCAGAAACTCAGTTGCGACTATTTGAAGATAAAATTGGATTTATGAAAAAATACTCAGAATTGAATTTTACATTGGCAAAAATAAAATTGATTTCTAACGATGCAATGAGTTCATCAAATTCGGATGATATGTTTTCTGCTCTTGAAGCGATATATAATCTAGCAAAATTTTCAGATACAACAGAAGGGATGATGTAGAATATGGCTTTTGAAGGACTTTCAGAAAAGCTTAGTGCAGCTTTTAAAAAGTTGCGTTCAAAAGGCAGGTTAAGTGAGCGTGACGTAAGAGATGCGATGCGTGAAGTACGCCTAGCACTTCTTGAAGCTGATGTTAATTACAAAATCGCTAAAGATTTTACAGCGAAAGTTACCGAACGTGCTGTTGGATCAGATGTTTTGGAGAGCTTAACCCCAGCCCAGATGGTTATTAAAATAGTTAATGAAGAGTTGACTGCTCTTATGGGTAGCACTAACGCCAGACTTGAGTTTGCGTCAAAATCTCCATCTATAATCATGATGTGCGGTTTGCAGGGTTCGGGTAAAACAACCCATACAGCAAAGCTTGCCAAGCTTCTTATCTCTCAAGGACGCCGACCATTGCTCGCAGCATGTGACGTATATAGACCGGCGGCTATCGATCAGTTAAAGGTTGTTGGTAAAAAAGCCGGTGCCCCTGTCTTTGAAATGGGAAAAGCCGATCCTGTTAAAATCTCACAAGAAGCAATTAAATACGCAAAAGATTATGGAAACGATATTGTTATACTTGATACAGCCGGCCGTCTCCATATTGACGAACAGCTCATGGGCGAGCTTAAGAAAATAAAAGAGACTGTCTCCCCTGATGAAATTTTGCTTGTTGTAGACTCTATGACCGGTCAAGATGCTGTTAATGTTGCAAAATCATTTAACGAGCTTTTAGATATAACAGGCGTTATACTAACAAAGCTTGATGGTGATACTCGTGGTGGTGCAGCACTTTCTGTTAAAGAGGTTACAGGCAAGCCTATAAAATTCTGTGGTACCGGAGAAAAACTGGAAGACCTTGAGATTTTCTATCCAGACAGAATGGCATCACGTATTCTTGGTATGGGTGATGTGCTCACACTAATAGAAGAAGCTGAAAGCAAGCTTGATGCAAAAAAAGCCGAAAAAATGGCAGAAAAGCTCTCAAAAAACAGCTTTGATCTAAATGATTTGCTTGAACAATTTCAACAGATAAAGAAATTGGGACCTATAAAGAATGTTCTCACAAAGTTGCCCGGTGTCGGCAATAAACTTGATAATGTAGAATTTGACGATAGACAGATCGACAGAATGGCATCAATCATAATGTCTATGACACGTGCTGAAAGAGAAAAGCCCGATATGATTAATGCTTCCAGAAAGAGAAGAATTGCTGCAGGTAGTGGTTCAAAAATTGAAGATGTCAACCGTTTGTTGCGTCAATTTGAACAAATGCGTAAAATGGTAAAGCAAATGAATGGCACAGAGGTTAAGAGAAAAATGCGTCATTTGCCCGGACTAGGCGGTCCACCAAGACGTGGTTTATAATAACTCGGTATTGTACCGATATTTATAATAAAAGAATATTTATTTGGAGGTGAATAATAATGGCAGTAAAAATCAGATTGCGTCGCATGGGTGCAAAGAAATCTCCTTTCTATCGCATCGTTGTAGCAGATTCCAGATATCCAAGAGATGGTAGATTCATCGAGGAATTAGGTTATTACAACCCACTTACAGAGCCAGCACTCGTAAAGGTTGATGCTGAGAAGACAAAGAAGTGGATTGCAAATGGTGCACAGCCAACAGACACTGTTAAAGCTTTACTCAAGAAGAACAACATTCTTGACTAATTTTTTACGGAGGATAAATTATTATGAAAGACTTACTTAAGGTTATAGCTCAGGGACTTGTTGAGAATCCAGATGCTGTAAGCGTAACAGAAGATGAGGTTAACGAGGAAGGTATCATCGTGTATCATCTTCATGTTGCTCAAGAGGATATGGGTCGTGTAATTGGTAAGCAAGGCCGTATCGCTAAGTCAATACGCACAATTGCAAGATCTGTTGCAATTAGAAACAATACTAAGGTAATGGTTGAAATAGACTAATTTTATTATCTGTTTTGTATGAGCTTCACTTGATGTGGGGCTCTTTTTTCTTATTGTTATATATACAAAAAATCCAGACCACTAGAAAAAGTCCAGATTTTTGTACTATTTATAGTTATCTTTTTAGTTGTCTTAAATAATCTTTAATATGGTTATCTATGCGGTAGCTCTCAATAGCTTTTTGTATTGTTTTGTTATGAATCCATATATCTAACATATTGTTTTCAAGATATTTTACAGCATAATCATATTGAAATACCAGTGCTGTTGCAAAATACCATGCAATCATCATATTTAGGTAATAGTCATCTCCTGCTTGACAAGCTACCATATTCATATATTTAGGATCAAAGCTTTCGTTATCAAGATAAAGCTTCATTAGTTGTCTTATTGCAAAGCGCTTTGCATATACATGATCAGAATCAATCCATTTGTAAATCTCTTTTATTAGTAATCCCCTATTCTTTTTAAAAGCAACCGGAGAAAAAGAATCACACGTTGCCCAATTGTCTATATAAGGGAGAAACTCATTTACAAGGTCAATACAGGTGAAAAAATCTTTCTCTCTTTCTATTAAGAACGCATGAAGATTGTTTTCTTCATAATAATGATGTGGGAGTGAATGTAAGAACATTTCTGACTTCTGCCCCCCACCCAAGTCTTTTGCAAGCTTTCTGAGAACCGGTGTACGCACACCTATTACTTTTTCACAATCAACATTTGGGATAAGCTTGCAGTGAAAATTTCGATATTCTTCGTCTTTCAAGGAAAAAAGCATTGTTTGAATAGTATTAATTGCGCTCATCATATTCCACTCCGCTTATCTTATATATCTCTTCGATATAGGAAGATTTTTTTACAACTTCCACTTGCTTCTTGATAGCCTGCGGTTTACATATCAGCGTTTTTATTCCTTTATGTATCCAGCAGAAAGGCAATAATATGGGGGCTTTTCCTAATATAGGATATATTTGCTTCATTATATCAACACCCAAGAACCACCTGCTGAGATAATTCCTTATTTTTTTTGTTTTAGAAATTTTCTTTTTTACATCTACTTCATTTAATCTATTTATACCACCTACCGCTGTATTTCCAAACACACCATTTGAGTATAAAAATAAAGCAATTTTTCTATAGTTGGAATCATATTCGCCTGATTTAAACCAGATATCACTCAGATTTTTCATTTTTTTGAAAAATTCCAGAAGTGAAAATTCATCCAGTTTTTTATAGACGTATTCTTCATCGTATTCTAATTTTTCGGTCAAGAAATATATATCCAATAAAAATCTGATTCCTGCACCCTCACCAACATAATGCTTATAAAAATGCGCTACACTATGTATAAGCAAATCTTCATTGCTCATTATACGCACATATTTAAATTCATCGGAATATGGGATACTCCTATCAAATGAAGATGAAAAATACTCAAAACCCGGTATTCTATCTTCTACTAGATTTTTATGCATTTCATAGTTATAGATTGGCAGTTTATGATATATTAGTTGATCATATTCATCTTTTTTAAATGTAAAACCTAACGATAGCATTATTTCATTTAGCTCCTCGGCTCTGGAGCTATCAAAATATATATCTGTATCAACAGAATATCGCATAGATTCCACAGGATATAAATTCTTAATGCAAAAGCCTTTCATTGGCATACAGTTTATTTCTTTTTCTTCAAGCATAGAAAAAATACGTTCGGTCATCAACTGCTGTTTTGCTTCTCTTATAGTGAACTTTTTGTAATCCTCATAAAACGGCATTATATCAGCGTCACTCAACCCCATATTTTTTATTGCGTAGTAGGTCATATTTGTAACATTTTGCTTATTTGCAAAATTATATATGTCTAACCAGGTTATATCAGCTGGCTTATCCTGAGGTTTTGTATTTAAAATTACAGATCTTAACAAAGATATAACATAATCTCCCAAAATTATATGTCTGTTTTCCATTTACTAATTTTCCTTGCTCAATCTTTATAAATAAAAATGGCACCGACCAATTTTATTTTAATAAGTCAATGCCATTTATCAATAAACAATATAAATTCTTTAAGGTTTGACTACTTGGCTCCATCCTTCTTCATCCGTATCAGTGTCTACCAAATCAAAGATATCTCCACCGTTTGGATTTTCAAAAGAGGATATGAGCTTTGCAATATATTTTTGAATCATAACGACATCTTCCATATTGACATTATTATCAAATGTAACATCAGCTGCCCATAGGGCATCACCTTCATTTTCAACACTTCCTGAAATTGTTAATAGCTTAGCAAGATGTCTCTGAAGCATAACGATATCATCCATTGTAATTTTCTCATCACAATTGACATCGCCTTTTTTGCACTCATCAAGCAATACTATATCATCATCTGCAAATGCAACGGATACCGATGAAATCATCAGCGTGCACATAATCAAGGATATAATTGATAATAATACTTTTTTCATTATAAATTCCCCCCAAAATAATTATTTTCCTTGATGATTTTAACATATTACTATACATTACGTCAAGTAAATACTTCAAAATTTTGTATTGCACATTGTAAAGTCGTCAATGATAGGTGACACTTTTCTCAAAAAAATATGATGTTCCA
>JAEDHT010000065.1 GCA_016296885.1 Clostridiaceae bacterium
TTAATAGTTAGTCTTTCTATTGGTACCTCTATCAAACTGAAAGTTTCTATTGTTCTGATAAATTGTTCGATAGAAAATCCCGCACTCATATGATGCCCTCCACATATTTTGTTTCACACTTCAAACGATACTCAAAAAAGGCTGCAAAAACCGCCAACAAGACAAAAATTAAAACCTTTGTTATCAAAGCGGGTATGGGTATTGAAACACCCGCTAACATTTGAAAAACAGATTGCATAGGAAGCATAATGCCAATAATCATACATATTTTGAATATCATTCTTACCAAAACATAACCAATAAATTTTCCGTGTTTTATTTGATGATAAGTAATAAACATCAGTGGGCTAATAATACCCATATCAAGCACATAAGTAATCTCTGTGGTGTATACTTCAATTAAATCCAATGAGGTCTTATTGACAATTGAAGCAATTATATCTGGGAGCCATGCGACAAAGAGCGATATTCCCGCTATTAGCAAAAATATTTTCATCCCTTTTGTGAAAGGATACAGGCAAACTTTTCCTCGCCGAACCTCTAATGTATGTAACTCTACCAACATCAACCATACGCCAAAAAAGCATAAGCTAAATAGGGCTATATATGCAAGATGTAGATAATTATAGGTAACACCAAAAGCTAGACTTGCGGAATAATAGAGTAACAGACAAAACATCCCAAAACTACGGATAAAATATTCTACGCTCTGTGTCTTTCTTGCTTTGATAAAAGTAAGAGTTGCCATAGGAATAACAAAAATTAATATTGTAAAATCAGAGCCAATAAAAATCGGGGCCTTGAAGTATGAATCATGGGCATATATTCCTGCGCCCCACATTTTTATAGTTTCCCCATATTGATTTACAGCATTATAGGTGTGTACCGTATTGAATGAGCATATCCCACAAATTGTAACAAATAGTGTCAACAGCAAAAGCAGTATATTCAAAGATTTATATATCGGTTTTACATCATTCATTGTCTTTCCATTCCTCTCCATATATTTCAAAAGAGCATAGCAGTTTTTTCAGAGTACAAGCTAAACCATCAATTTCTTCAGTAGAAAATGTTGAAAATAATCTGTTTGTTTCACGGGCTGCGGAAGCATCATTTTCTGCAAAATATTGATATGCTTTTTCTGTTAGCTCTACCTTTAACGCCCTTGCATCACTGTCGGATTTTTTAATACACACATAACCTTTGTTTTTCAATGGCACTAACATCTTTTTAACATTTTGCCGTGTCGTTCCTACAACCTCGGCAATGCTATTGATACTTTTTTCCCGAAGCTCCATTTTAGAAATCATTATTAGCAGAAACCATTGCTTAAAAGTGATGTCGGGCAATATGGAATCTCCAAACTTAGTTATCTTATTTGAGAGAAGCGACACACACCCTATTATATATTCCTCGTTTTCTGTTCTGTTCATAAAAGCACCTCCAATTTACGCAATAGGTTGCTCTTTTATTATATGCAACCCGTTGCATAAAGTCAACAGGCCCGCGGAAATTACACAAAAAAATTACAAACAGATTTTCTATTTCCTATATATAGAGATTTAATATCCTAATTATAAGAGATTTCCCAGACACCTTAATTGCAGCCGACAAATGCTTTGCATCAATTAAACTTTCCTGCTTGCACTTTGGGCAGTAGAGGGGAAAGTTTTTTAACTCGGTGTCCCTCCGTATCTGCAACCTCGTCTTACTTCCGCAGACTGGACAATGTACCCATTCAGATTTTGTCATTTCCCTTTTACCTGCTTTCTACCAATAACCATAATCAGAATGGCAGCAAAAACTAATACAACGGTGGTAATCAGACTTGCTTCAATACCATATACGCCGCCGTTCCATATATTATTACCCACGGATTGCATATTAAAGATTGCCGTAACCATCTCATCATTTCCGCTTAAATTAAGTCCCAGAATACAGTACAGAATAGCGTTCCAGAAAGAGTGTAAACCGCAAGCAACCCAAATGCTTTTAAAACGGATAGTCAGCAGCGAAAAGATGATTGAAATCAGTACAAGGTTTGCAACGCCTATAACACCGTAAGACATGCCTCCGTCAAAGAGAGACGACCAATGAGGAATAATAAATAGAATGGTGCTTACTGCTATCGCAAACCAAGTCGGAGTCCTTTCTTTGAGCGTATGCAACACGATTCCTCGGCAAAGGAATTCTTCTGTCGCTCCTTGAATAATAAAACCACCGATTAAGAGAATAATCATAAGAATATCGGCATTTCCAAAAAATCCGTGATATTGAATGCTTCCCGTCAAAACGATTGCAAAAACTGCAACAGCGAGCAGAATAACACCTATGACAGCACCAATAAAATAGTTTCCAAACCGTTTTGTCAATCCCATTTCGGACAGCGGCTTTTTCTCAATCAGTTTCCAATACAGTAATGCTACACCTGATATAATGATATAGCCGTAATAAGTAATCAGCGTTATAGTCTGTGCGTCAAACACATCACCCACAAGCATATTTTTACCAAGAGCAAAATGTAAGAGTATGATTACTCCTTCGGCTATAAACAGTCCTGCTATGTAACACAACCAGAAAGCAAGAATTTTCTTTACAACGAATAATGCCGTCGGCATTTCAGTTCGGTTATTAAACGGTAATATATTTTTCAAAAATTGTTTCATCGTTCGGTTCCTCCTTGTAAATCACGAATACC
>JAEDHT010000041.1 GCA_016296885.1 Clostridiaceae bacterium
TACGCCTCGGTGGACTTTCACCACAGAGCATTGATATGCCCGTCATACAACAAACGCCCGGAAAGCATCTACCGGGCGCAAATAAAATGTTAAATAAATTAATCAAACAATGAGGAGATCGGCTTATCCTCATAAATTCTCTCGATTGCTTCTGCAAAATGAGGTGCACATGGAAGAATCTTTATTTTGTCAATCATTTTGGACTCAGGCACCTTGATAGTATCGAGGAAGATGAACTCTTTGATTGGGCTGTTTTCTATCCTCTCAATAGCAGAGCCTGATAGCACAGGATGAGTAGCGGCAGCGATAACCTCAACGGCTCCGCCTGTCTCCACAATAGCCTTTGAGGCATTGCATATTGTGCCTGCTGTGTCTACCATATCGTCCACGAGAATACATTTTTTTCCCTTAACATCGCCAATGATGTTCATAACCTCGCTCACATTGGCTCTCTGACGGCGTTTATCGATAATAGCCAGAGGACAGCCCAGCTTGTTAGCATAGCTTCTGGCTCTTGTAACAGAGCCTAGGTCCGGCGATACGATAACATACTCATCTATATTTTTGCCCATTTTCTTTTTAAGATGATTGGCAATAACAGGCGCACCCAAAAGATTATCTACAGGGATATTAAAAAAGCCCTGAATCTGAGGTGCGTGCAGATCCATCGAAAGCACCCTATCGGCACCGGCTGTGGTGATAATATCAGCACAAAGCTTAGCAGAGATAGGATCACGTGATCTGGATTTTCTATCCTGTCTGGCGTAGCCGAAATAAGGCACAACCGCTGTAATTCTGGCGGCTGATGCACGCTTCATGGCATCTATCATAATAAGAAGCTCCATTAGATTGTTGTTAACCGGCTCGCTGGTGGATTGCACAATAAAGCAGTCAGATCCTCTCACGCTCTCATACAGTGAAACAGATATCTCTCCATCACTGAATGTAGAGCAATCAGACTTGCCCATCTGCAATCCCAGACAATTTGCGATACCCATTGCAAGATCTTTGCTGGAATTACCTGAGAATATTTTGATATTTTTACCACGAACATTATTCATATCAACGCACTCCTGTAATATAGTTGTAAATATATTCTATACCTTTTTCGACATAAAGTAAAGTATTTTGACTCAAATTTTACTTTTTTTGGTTAATATATTTCAAAACAAATTGTGCCATATAAGTAAAAACCCGATATAAAACAAAATTATGTTTTAGTATCGGGAAATAAATCTGTTTACATAAAAATTCACTATGTTCTGGCAGAAAACTTCATAAGGTCTTCCACTCTGCCTGAAGATATTATGTGCTCTTTTCCATTAAAAATGTAACTAGGGGTAAAACCCGCGTTAATATCATCCTCCTGCTTGATAGCGAGAATATTGATGTGATATTTTTTACGCACATCAAGCTCAAGTATGCTCTTGCCCACCCATCTTTCAGGCACAGGAGTTTCTGAGATAGAAAACTCAGACGAGATCTCCATAAAATCAAACATATTTTTAGCACTCATCCTCATGGCAAGTCTTTGTGCGCTGTCTCTTGTGGGATAGACTACTTCATCTGCACCGTTTCTCAGCAAAAACTTAGATTGAATGTCGCTCTCGGCTCTGGATATTACCTTTTTTGCGCCCATTTCGCTAAGAAGTGATGTAACCTCCAGAGAAGACTGAAAATTATCTCCCATTGCAACAAAACAAGCATCAAAATTGCGTATTCCAATGGCTTTAAGCACCTCTTGGTTGGTGCAATCCCCTATTTGTGCATCAAGAGCTGTAGAGGATAAGGCTTGTATTCTTTCTTCATCTATGTCTATTATCATAACATCGTTGCCAAGCTCCGAAAGACGCATTGCAAGCTTGGCACCAAATCTTCCCATTCCTATTACCAAAAAAGACTTCATATCTATTTTCACAAAGACTACAAGTAGTCTTTCCTTTCAGTTTCTTTTGTTAAAAATTAACCAATAAGCACTTTTTCTGTGGGTCGGCTGATTGGAGGCGGTGTACCTCTGGAGGTAAGTGCTATCAGCATAGTGAGACCACCCAGCCTGCCTACATACATTAATGCACTAATTATAAGCTTTGATCCACTTGTTAAATCACCGGTGATGCCAAGGCTAAGCCCAACTGTTCCTATAGCGGAAGACACCTCAAAAAGCACCTCTTTGAGCGTAAAAGGCTCTATAGCACACACAATCATTGTAAACACTAACACAATACTGCTATACACCACGAAGATGGCACTTGCATTGTGAATTGTATCTTCTTCGATTCTCTTTTTATATGCAATGGTGTTTTTGCCATTGCTCTTTACAGCCGCCACAAGCCCCAAGAAAAGCACAGCAAGCGTGGTTATCTTCATACCGCCGGCTGTAGATCCTGAGCTACCGCCTATCACCATAAGTATCACAGTGAGAAGACTTCCGCTGTCGGATAGAGTGTTTAGATCATACGTAAAAAAACCTGCTGTTCTCGGCGTGACAGCACTAAACATAGACATCAAAATTCTATTGCCTATGCTCTCGTCTGCAAATGCATGATTATATTCAAACAAGAAGAACATAATCGCAGGCACAACAATGAGTATCGCTGTGGTGGTAAGTACTATTTTAGAGTGAAGCTTGTATTTTGAAAAATGCCACTTGTTATTAATAATATCATCCCACACGACAAATCCCAATCCGCCTATCACGATAAGCGCCATAATTATAATATTTACATACGCATCGTATTTAAACACGCTGAGCGAAGATGAGCTTTTGTAACGCCCCATTAGGTCAAATCCTGCGTTGCAGAATGCCGACACTGAGTGGAACACAGCGTTATAAATGCCCCTCACGAAACCCATGTCCTTGCAAAACCTAAAAGCCAGCATCACAGCGCCTATAAGCTCGATAATGAAGGTTCGTCTGACGATTCGCTTCATCATTCCGACAACACCACCTACACCAAAGGTAGCTGTCGATTCCATTATAAGTCGCCTTTCGCCAAGACCTATATTCCTCTTGAGGAGGATGGATATCATGGTAAACATACTCATAAAGCCCAATCCACCTACTTGTATCAGGCATATTATCACGATCTGACCAAAAAGCGACCAGTGCGAAAAGGTGTCATATACCGAAAGTCCTGTCACACAAGTAGCGGATGTGGCTGTAAATAATGAATCTACAAAAGGGGTAGCCCTCCCTGCACGAGATGATATAGGCAAGCTGAGCAGCACACTGCCCAAAAGTATTATACACAGGAAGCCCACCACAAGCACCCTTGTGGGATTCGTTTTTATCTTACTAATTTTCATAATTCCTTAGAGTGATTTCTCAGAAATCAATACCTCAGATATATTTTTTCAAGATTACATTTTCTATATCGTTTAATAGCCTGTCGGTAATATTCTGTGCTTCATCCTTTGAGGAGGCATCTGCTGTTATATAGAATTTCACCTTAGGCTCTGTACCTGATGGACGAATAATAACCTTGTTGCCCTCTGCAAGGTCAAATACAAGCACATTTGATTTAGGCAGGTTTATTACAGCCTTTTCCCCTGTGGCAACATTTATCTCTTCTGATTTTAAATAATCAGAAATCTTTATCACATCATAGCCGGCTATCTGAGATGGTGCCTCCTCCCTGAGACCCGACATCAAATTTTGCATAGTCTGCAAGCCTGATATACCCTCAAATTCCTTGCTAATGTTAGTATTAATGCAATAGCCGTACTTTTTATATATACCGTCTATCACATCTGCTAAAGACTTGCCCTGAGATTTATAATAAGCAGCAAGCTCGCACACCAGCATAGACGCCACCACAGCATCCTTATCACGCACATATGTGCCCGCTAAATAGCCATAGCTCTCCTCATAACCAAAGACAAATCTGTCTTCTTCACCGTCTTTTTCTAAGAGGCCTATCTGCTCACCTATGTATTTAAAGCCTGTAAGCACATTTCTCAGCTCACAGCCATATTCCTTTGCCACCTTGTCTGTAAGCGAGGTGGAAACTATCGTCTTCACAGCTACAGGGTTCTTTGGCAATGTGCCGTTTCTCTTGCGAGAGCTGAGAATATACTCAAGCAAGAGCACACCAATTTCGTTGCCGGTGAGGATTTGATAATCATCGCCATATTTCACAGCCACGCCAACTCTGTCACTATCAGGGTCTGTAGCGAGCAACAGCTCAGCTTGCTCTGCCTTGCATAGCTCTAAGCCAAGTGACAAAGCTTCTTTAAATTCAGGGTTAGGATAACTGCAAGTAGGGAAATTGCCATCAGGCATCTCCTGCTCCTTAACCACTGTTATATTATTAATTCCGATTGTTTTAAGCACACGTCTGACAAGCTTGTTGCCTGCACCATTAAGCGGAGTATACACTACCTTAAGATCACTACCCTCACATACGCCTGGGTTTACCTGTCTTTCAAGCACTCTTGAGGTGTATCTGTCATACAGCTCATCACTCACTATCTCTATAGTACCATCAGCAATAGCCTTGTCATAATCGCAAATTTTGATATCACTAAATATATCAAGCTTTTCTATTTCATTATAAACCTTTTGAGCGCCCTCATCGGTGAGCTGGCATCCATCAGAGCCATAGCATTTGTAGCCGTTATATTTGGCTGGGTTGTGGCTGGCGGTAATCATAATACCAGCACTGCAACCAAACTCTCTCACCAAATAAGAAAGCACCGGTGTGGGCTGTAGCTCGTTTGTGATATAAACCTTGATGCCATTGGCAGCAAGCACTCTGGCAGCCTCCTCAGAAAAAAGCCTTGCTTTTATTCTGGAGTCATGGGCTATAGCCACACTCTTTTTGTCAAAATTCTTATTAATATAGTCAGCCAAGCCTTGGGTGGCTTTGCGCACTGTGTAAATATTCATTCTGTTAGTGCCGGCGCCTATAACACCCCTAAGTCCTGCTGTACCGAAAGAAAGATTGCAATAAAAATGCTCTTTCAAAAGCTCCTCATCATCCATAATAGATTTGAGTTCGTCTATGATATCCTTATCATCTGTGGCTTTTTCCAGCCACAGCTCTGCTTGCTTCCTAAAATCCATTTATAATATACCTCTTCTTTATATCTTATGATATAATATTATTTCCTATAAGCCCTAATAACCAAAATATCAGATTATATATAATATACCATATATTTTATATTTTGGCAACTTGATTTTAAGATTGTTATATAAAATCTTGTAGTTATTTTTTATATAAATATTCACTAAATACAAGTTTTTTTATATTTTAACATTGACGTAAAATAACACATTATGCTAAAATTGGCGATATACTATAACGAGGTTATTTTTTATGAAAGAAAATCCAAACAACGGACATAGAAACAGACTAAGAGAAAAATATTTGTCGGGTGGTATAGAGATTTTGAAAGAACACGAGGTGCTGGAGCTTCTGCTGTTTTATGCCATACCTCGCCGTGACACCAACAAGCTCGCTCATAGCTTGATAGACACTTTTGGCTCATTAAAAGGTGTTTTTGATGCACCGATAGAGGAGCTTCTCAGGCTGAAAATATCTGAGCAGACAGCTATGTTTTTAAAGTCTTTTCCATCCGTTCTCGGATCATATTATGACGATCGCTATATCAGCGGTAACAAATACATAAGATTTGAAAAGCTACCTGAAATGTTTCTCGACAGATTTTTGCACGAAGAAAACACCGATAACTATGTTATGCTACTCAACACCAAGCACAAGAAGCTCTTTTTTGGAACAATAGACTATGACCACACAGATATGGAAAGCCTTGTGTCTAAAATAGTAGCTCTATCCGTAAGATATGATGCATATTACGTTGTGGTAGGAAAGAGCCACTTAAACGATATCGAAAATTATGATGAGTTTGATAAAAGCTTTGTTAAAAAACTTAATCATGCACTTGATATTGTCAATGTAAGGCTTGCTGATTATATCACCTTTGTAAATAATAAAATCTATTCTGCTAACAGAAAACAAATTATAATTTAGAATCTTTTATTCATTCATTTTATATTCATTATTTGCATACATTATTTTTAATTTAATAGTTAAAAAACAAAAAAATGCTTTGACTTTTTGGAATTTTTTAAAAAACTACTTGCTTTTTTTGATTTTTTCTGTTATCATACTTAATGTTGTGTATATGTATTCTATTCAGCACTAAGGAGGTGCGATAAATGGCTAAATGCGAAATTTGCGGAAAGAGTATGACCTTCGGTATCAGAGTTTCTCACTCTCACAGACGTTCCAACAGAACTTGGAAGCCAAATGTAAGACGTGTTAGAGCTGTGGTAAACGGTACTCCTAAGCGTGTTTATGCTTGCACTCGTTGCTTGCGTTCAGGCAAGGTTACAAGAGCTGTTTAATGCTCACTCTTGATGTTTATGCAAAAAAGACGAACAATCGTGGTTCATTAGCACGGTTGTTCGTTTTTGTTATACACTCTTATACTTTCAAATAGCCTATATACAGCCGAATTAGCGCCTATTTGCAATAAATTTAGATTGTATACTGTATTAATTTTATGATACAAATATAGCCCTCTATGACAGTTCTTTGTACTGCTCATACGAGGGCTATAAGTTTGTCTTAATTAAATTGGACGTAAATATTTCTCTCAATAATAATATGGTCCGTCAAATATATTATCTTCATCGGGCTTTGTTAGCTCATCCTCCAAAATAAAAGTAAAGAAAAATATAATCTTTGAAGCTAATAAGACTATTGACAACGACATACCCAAGATGATATATAACGATAATAACTCACGACCCATTGATATTAATTTGATCGCTAATATAAAGTATAACGGATGAATTATAAATTCCAGAAAGCTTGCAAATTCGGGAATCGCAATTAATATTACCAAAAAGGCTGCATAAGCAATAAGCGTCATATAGGCATTATCTATATTTGCACCATATCTCGCAACTAAATACCACGATGCCATAACACATATATAATCCAGCTGAATCATTGTCATTATAAACGGTAATATTACCTTAAAGATTATATAAAACAAACCACGATGAGTGCCAATGAGTACACGTGCCTTTTTTTTAAGAGAAAGCTTTCTAAAAGCAGAATCAAATATCTTCAATTATCCTCACCTCTTAAATATGCAGAATAGCTTTATTTGTTAAGAAAAGCAGCACCAAGCAATCCTGCATCGTTGCCAAGGCTGGCTATGCAGACTTTTGTCTGACGGTCATTGTGCTTTGTGTAGCGTTCCTTTTCTATTATACTCATCAACGGCACCAGGAGATTGTCTCCCTCACGGCTTACTCCACCGCCAATGCACAGTACATCCGGTTGAAAAATATTTATGGTGTTTACAATTCCGCAGGCAAGATATGAGATATATTCGTTTACTACCGAAGCACCTGTCTTGTCTCCGGCTTTCATTGCATTAAACGCTGTAGCACCATTTATCTTTCTTATATCACCATTTACAGATTTTAATATATATGAATTTAATGGATTCTCTTTGGCAACTGCATCCTTTGTGAGAGCAATCAAGCCTGTGGCGGATGCATATGCTTCAAAACAGCCATCTCTTCCGCAACCACACTTACGGCCGTCTTTTACGATTACCATATGGCCCAGCTCTGCTCCTGCAAAATTCGATCCGCTGTAAATTTCTCCGTCTATTATGATTCCTCCGCCCACACCTGTGCCAAGAGTAACCACAATAGCGTTTTTTGCGCCCTTTGCAGCACCTGCGAGATATTCACCATATGCAGCACAGTTAGCGTCGTTTTCTATATATACAGGCTTGCCCAATCGCTCTACCATCATTTTAACAACCTTCCAGTTGTGGAAATCAAAGTTTGCGCTATATTCAATTATGCCTGTATCCTTATTAACCGCACCCGGTATACCTATACCGATGCTGTCTATCTCCTCCATGGTTACTTCTGCTTTTGTGAGTGCCTTTAAAGCAGCAGCCACCATAGAATCACATATTTCTGATTCGGGGCGTGGCAAAGATGTTTTTAGCTCTGCCTTTGCAATAATTTTATAATTATCGTCTATTACCCCCGCCACAATATTTGTGCCACCCAGGTCTATTCCAACATGATACATTATATATAAATCACAGCTTTTCGCAGTTTATATGAAAAGCTGTCTCCTTTCTGTTATTATATCAAAGCTCATTCAAATGAATCTATCAAATGAGCAATATAGCGCTGTATAAGCACAGCATCTTCCATAGACACCTTATTGTCTCTGTTCACATCTGCCACTGCGGTCTGAAATGATGTTAACTCAGTTAGCCTTGCTACATATAATTGTATCAAAACCACATCGCCCATTGTAATCTCGCCATCATTATTAACATCTGCAGGCATTGTTGGATTTTTATTATTATTCTCATTCGAACCATTGTTATATTCTTCGTTTTTATACCAAGAATAAACTAATGACAAATAATGCTCAGGAAGATGGGCATAAGTGATTCCATTAATGTTTTGTTCTAAATCGAAATCAGGATTATAATATTTTATAAACTCGCTCAATGCGTGTATTAGGTCTTTTTTATCTGTTAATGCGGTGCTGGTCAAATTGGCATTTTCTGATGTATAAGACTCTGAAACAATATCTACAAGCATCTGCTGAACATAACCACTATAGGACGCCTCTGTGATAACATCAGATAGAACGTCTGTCACAGTTTGATAAACCTTTGACTGTTTTGGGTTACACGGAACAACACCTTCATACTCAGTGCCCTTTAACAACGAGTCAAAATAATCCTGTGCTTCCTCGCTCATTGTATCATTAAGATAAATTACGTTGCCATAGACGGTATATCCCCAGTTTCTGAAAGCTGCCATAGGAATAATATCGCTAGGTGAAATCACAGCCCAAATATTGTAATCATTTTGAGTACTTACATCTCTGTATTTTGCTGAAGCAGGGCAGGCAAAATTATAAGAATAAATGCCATTCACATCGCACAGCTTGTGTATACTGTCACCGTTTTGAGAATTATTTATCATATGAGTAAGTATATTTGCAACCGCAGCGCCACGACTAAAGCCTGTTATCCAGAGTTTAACATCTCCTCTATACATATGTGAGTTGCTATCCAAATAGTCATTTAAAGAGGTGTATATCTCGCTTGCGGATGTTCTAAAGCCATAATGCTCATTCATCCCCACTTGGTCATTCTCGCCATACATGCGAAAATTGCTTACCCATTCGCCACCGTAGTTTCCTCCCCTGACTACTACTGCCAAAACAGTATTGTATTTTCCGTCAGATGTTCTTATTCTTTTTGATGCGAAAGAATATGCAACCTTATCCTCACAGTTATTGAGAGGAACATCATAGTTATAAAATTTACTATCCTTAAATCCCAACTCATCGTAGGCATATCTTATGTTTTGGCTGGCAAACCTACCATTAAACAAACTTGAATCAATAGCCTCCGGTGTGGTAAATCCTGCCATAGCAAGCTCCAGTGATATCATAGACAGATCAGAGTAAAACTCTTTATTATTCCTTTCAAACATCTTGTCAGAATAAGGGGCTTGAACTGATATTGTAGTATTTACAGCCGATGCCACCTTAAGAGTAACCACTTCGGTAGAAGCGTGTGCCTTTTTTAAACAAACCGGCGATATAGCTACCAATAAAGTTAAAAGAAAAGAAATAATACCTTTTGCTGTTCTTTTCATTTTGTATCTCTCCTAAAAATAATTGTAAATCTAAATTTTTACCAAAACAATTATTACGAATAACAAATTAAGGATATTTCATATGGTAAAATCAGAGCAACCCTTATAATCAATTTCATTTATATCTACGATAATTTTATCATATCACACAGGTGCAAATCAATACCCTAGTGAAAAATAATAATTAATTATACATAAACAATTATCAATATGTAAACTATAAATATATCAGATAATATCGAAAGGATGAAAAGCATGAAAACTATATCTAGCGATACCATAGGCTTGCTCAAAGAGTGTAACTCCGGCATAAAAATGGGCGTAAACTCTATTGACGACGTGTATGACAGAGTATCTAGCGACAGATTAAAGAAAATTCTTGATGACTCAAAAGATAAGCACAGCAAGCTAGGCAACAGAACACACACATATCTCAACAGCCTAAACTATGATGAAAAAGATCCACATCCAATGGCAAAGGTTATGTCTTGGACAAAAACAAATATGAAGCTTGCTATGAACGAAAGTGACCAAACCATCGCAGACCTTATGACTGAGGGCTGCAACATGGGCATAAAATCTCTCAATAAATACCTCAATCAGTATACAGAGGCAGACGAAGAGGCAAAGAGCATCGCAAAAGAGCTGATAGCGATAGAACAATCTATTGTGGATGATGTAAAAGAATATTTATAATCAATAACTAAATTAGCCTATGCAAAATCATTATTGATTTTATATAGGCTAATGTTTTTTACATATTATCTTTTTTTTTGTTTTGTTCTTCTTTGCGTGTGGATTCCTTGGTCATGCGTGTTTTTCTCAATAGCATAAGCACAGTGATAGCACCCATGGTCAAAATCATAGAAAAGACGATACAGCAGAACGTGATTCCATCACCATTCGCTACCGAACCTCTGCACGTAATGATTGAGTTTCCTGATGATAATTTAAATGATGTTTTTAGAGAGCTTTTGCTCACGTCAACGTCGCTATCATCCACATTCATTCTCGAAATATGCTCATCATTTTTTCTGACAAATGTATATGTGATTAGTGCATCGCCGTTATTTTCGCTGAGCATATATTCCATATTAATATTATCAGAAAATTTAAGCTTTGTCGCAACCGACGTAATAGACGATGAGGCATCTAACGAGATGAAGTTTCCTCCACCAAAGATTTTTCCCATCTGCTCACTTATAGATGAGGAAGATCCCTCAAACACTAGTGAACAAACCAGCTTTTCTCCATCCGGCTCGCTTGTTACAACCGTAGCACCTGCATTTCTAAAGAAATTGCAAGCATAGCTGAAGCCTTCTGCCTCCTCCGGACTATACACAAAACTGACGGTACGTGAAAAATTATCTGTTGCCAAGTGATTTAGCTCTATATTTATACCCTTAATTGAGTATTGCACACCATCAGGGATTCTTATGTTCAAGGCTGGGAGCTGTGATGTTAACATATACTTTCCGTCTTCACTTTTTCCTACCTTTTTCCACTCGCCCTTTGTCATAGATTGTCCCTCAGGCGTTGAAGATAGAGCAGGCAAGGTGTAGCTATATATTAGCTCGATTTCTCTGTCTTTTTCAGGAATAAATCCAAGTATATTTAATTTTTCTTCAAATACAAGCTGTTGTGCCAATGCCGTTGAGCTGTTGGTCAAATCTCCATACACCACGCTTTCATCTGCACACGAAAGTAAAGCTGATGTATAATTGCCAATAGTGGTATAATCCACTTTTTCATAGAACGCTTCAAACACCCTATAATTTCCGGATTTTGTCCACGTTTCACTGCTGGTGGCACCTGCCAAACCGGATATATATTCTTCCAGTTCCTCTCCTAGCTTTTCGTAAGTAGACTCAGGAAAAGAAAGTATAATTTTTCTGTCATAGGTCTTGTTTTTATAATTTGTGGTATGAATCTCCACGCTATGCACAGGATAACCCGTCATTTTTGAGGCATAAATATTGTTGGTTGAGCCTTTGCTCTCTCCTGTGGAGCCGTCTATTGTTACTACAGGCTTCTGATTATACTGCATCACCAGCTCCAATCTTTTTTCTTCGCTATCTTTGATTGCAGTTTCAAGCCACTTTAGCATTTCGATTGTGTCGAAGTCCTCATATAAACTCCAACCATTCGTAAGCATATTGTTATAAATACCAAATGCCACGACAGGCTCATAGCCTATTAATTTTTTTATTTTTTCACAATAATCATTTTTTGAGTCAAAGTCAAGTATAAAGGAATACGCTGTGCTTTCACTGTTCAGCTTTGAAAATGACAGCTCTGACGGACAAGAATTTTTAATTATTTTTTCCAACTTTTCGGTGAGGGTAGCAGACTTAGTGATAGAATCAGGAAAAGTGATAGTAACCTGCTGTTGTCCCGAAAAATTATTGTTTGCTGTCAGGCTGGTGTCCACCGTCATTATATTTGATTCGTTGCACGAGGTAAGCGCAAACACCACTGCTGATAAGCATATAAAGAGCATTATCGCCTTTATGCATTTTCTTTTCACATCCATTTTCTCTTATTAGCGATATTATAAAAAATATCGCATCCCCTTTTTGTTTGTATATAGATAAAGCTAATATCGAACAAGAATATCAAAAAATAAACGCTTTTTCTCCCTCTATGAGAACAGCTCTGCATGGTGCCGCTTCACAGCCTGTTATTTTTAGCGGAAACGCATTTAACAAATATACGCCATCCTTGACCGAGCTTAGGTTGAGGTTTTCCAGAATAACTATTTCATTTCTTAATAACTGATAATGCACCTTTTCTTCCTCAAAATCAGCACCTATGGTATCCGAATCGGTTCCTACTAATAAAACACCGTGATTTACTAACGAATCAACCGCCGTAGAGGATATAAAAGCCTTGCCATCTCCATGAAGCAACACTCTCTTTTTGCAATATGGCAAAATTTTGTCCATATGCTCGCCTGTTAGCACACCCTGTATGGAAATTACACTACATTCTCCATAGAAAATAGACAAATCAAGCTGTGTAACATCCTTGCCGGTGCGTAAGCTATGCATCGGGGCATCAATATGTGTAGCCGAATGTGCATTGCAATGAATCTCAGAAATATTATAATGGCTTTCCTCCCCAATGTTTGCAACTCTTACAATACTTGTGGCAATATCACCGTGATAGGGCGGTGTTGTAGTTAAATCTCTTGAAATATCATAAAAAAACATAGCTATTCCTCTCCTTAATATATTATTGTAGCATATTATTTAAAAATTGTATATATCTAGCCAAAAAAATACAATATCACGGCCCCGTAAAATAAATATTGTTAAAAAATAGAGTAAAATTCGAGATTCATTTATCTAATAAATATATATTTTTATCTATAGTATACCTCATTTTGTTTCTATATTCTATAGTCAAATATGGTGCCTACCATACTTTCCTCAAAAAAATTTGTGCCTCCTTTGGTATTACATTATCACAATTGTTCGCAGAGGGCGATGTTTCTGTTTTCTCACCAATTATCAAAACAAAAACAAGCGACAGCCTAAACCATCGCTTGTCTGTTATATTATATTTTTCGGGTTACCCCAACTATTGACAAAGAGCCACAAAAAAAACGACCTGTCGAAACAGGTCGTTTTTGGCGCCTCAAGTAGGACTCGAACCTACGACAACTCGGTTAACAGCCGAGTGCTCTACCGACTGAGCTATTAAGGCAAAATGTTGGCATCTTCCTATTTTCCCGGGCCGTCACCAGCCAAGTATCTTCGGCACT
>JAEDHT010000066.1 GCA_016296885.1 Clostridiaceae bacterium
TTTGCTTTGAGGAAAAGGAGTGCTACGAAGAGAAAGCGTGCTATGAGGAGCAGGGCTATTACGAGGAGGAAAACCCCACCACAGGGGAGGCTGCTTTCACCGCGCCCACGCTGAACCGGTTCCGGCAGCAGCGTAAGCCGGCAAAAGTGCTGATTCCGGTTATTATAGTGAGTATTGTCATTTTAGTGATGAGTCTTGCGAATGTACTTCGGTCATGCAGTTACGAAGTCAGCTATGTGGATGAAAACATAGACCCCACCTTGGTGCAGTATACGGTTTTGGACGGCACCGCTACCGCTTATATGCAAAATGCCTACAATGTGGAGTACAGCACACTTTGGTATGTGGATACGGAGGGATACCTCTCGTCTGCAGACAGTGAAAACATAGTGTGCAAGGATGGCCTGTGCACAGTGGAGTTTTCAGTGGGCGAGGATTACCAAACGGCAGATTCGATTGAAATTTACTGCAATGGCGATTGGGTCAATATGATGGTTGATCCCATCGCTACGGTCGAGTGGGAATAAAGGAATCACTTCGGGGGCTTTGAGGTCACTTTAGTCGTATTCACACAGCCAACGGCGGCAGGGAGAAATCTCTGCCGCTGATTTTTTTTGCAAAAAATAGATTTGTGTGTCACCTTTTACATCACCCGTGCGTCTATATATCAGAACAGCAAAACGGTGGTGTGGTTATGGTATTCAGCAGCTTACAATTTATCTTCATTTTTATGCCGATATTCTTCGGATGTTACTATATTGTACCTAATAAAATAAAGAATTTTGTATTGCTTATAGGCAGTTTATGTTTTTACTCTGTAGGCACAATCCATAACCCCGAACATTTTATATTGTTTATACTCAGCATTGTTGCGGATTTTGCGATTGGTATATGGATTGAAAAATTTCCTGCACGCAAGAAGGTATTATTAGCCACAGGCATAATTTTTCATTTAATCAATTTTGCCGTATTTAAGTATTCCGGTTTTGTAATAAATGAAATGGGCAGATTAAATCCGAGCCTTAATTTTACGGCAGATATTGTATTGCCTATCGGCATTTCTTTTTACACCTTTCAAGGAATTTCATACATTGTTGATGTTTACAGAGGAAATGCAAAAGCAGAAAGAAGTTTGCTTAGATATGCTGTATATATTTCAATGTTTGAGCAACTTATCGCTGGCCCGATTGTCACTTACGGTCAAGTAGAAAAAGAACTGTATAAACGGAAAATCAAAGTATCATCTGTGCTGAAAGGTATGGGAGTGTTTATTTTCGGCTTAGGATTAAAAGTATTGCTTGCTAATCCTATCGGAAAACTGTGGTCGCAGACTTGTGCAATCGGGTTTGAAAGTATATCTACACCGCTCGCGTGGATGGCGATAATAGCATTTTCTTTTCAAATATATTTTGATTTTTTCGGTTATTCTTTAATGGCAATTGGACTTGGGAAAATGCTCGGATTTAAGTTGCCGAAAAACTTTGAACATCCATACACCAGCCTTACAATGACAGAATTTTGGCGGCGGTGGCATATAACACTTGGGGCTTGGTTTAGAGAGTATGTATATATCCCTCTTGGTGGAAATCGCAACGGCAAAATTGCTACTGTCAGAAATCTGCTTATCGTATGGTTGCTTACGGGGTTATGGCACGGCGCAGGATATAATTTCGTTTTATGGGGTACGGTTCTATTTCTTATCATAATGCTCGAAAAATTCTTTATAGGAAGATATCTTAATAAACTGCCTGTCATAGGCCACCTTTATATGATCATATTGATTCCGATTACTTGGGCAATATTCGCTATTGATGATATAGGGCAGCTTGGGGTGTTTTTTACTCGGTTGTTTCCGTTTTTCGGTCAAGGCGTATGGTCGATATTTCGGTATGACTACATTAAATACTTAAATTTATATTATCCGTTTTTTATTGCAGGCATATTGTTCTCGACGAGATTACCGTTCCGTATTTTGAAACAAATCAAAAGCCGTGTCATTATAGGCTTGCTTCTTGCAGTAATACTCGGTGCAAGCGTCTATTGTATGTACCGTGGCTTTGATGATCCGTTTTTATATTTTAGATTTTGAGAGGTAAAGAAAAATGAAAAAGACAAATTTAGTTACGCTTTTGTCCTTATGCTTTATAGTTGTTGCTGTTATACTGTTTATGTTCCTTTGGAAAACTCCGTCTGCAAGTTCCGGCACAAAAACCGAAAGCAATTCTACAACACAAAGCAATATTATAACGACTCCCAAAGATACCCCGGAAGATACAAGTTCTACAGAAACAGAAGGTAGTTCCGAAGCAAGTACATCTACAATTGAAACATCAACGACAGAAGATATAACAACGCAGCCAAAAAGTGATATTTCTATGGCTGATGCTTTGTTCATCGGTGATTCAAGGACAGTAGGACTTATGGAATATGCAGGTATCGACGGCGCAGACTATTTTTGTACGGTGGGAATGAGTGTTTACAACATTCAT
>JAEDHT010000042.1 GCA_016296885.1 Clostridiaceae bacterium
TGTTTCCATTCTTCTATTATATCACACTTTTACGATTTTGGGAGTAGAACCTTTTAAAAAGCGGTGAATATACCTGTGTGCTTGTAAGCGGTGAGTCTGTTTATACTAGCAATGAGCGGGGAGTTAAACCTTTGCTAAACTGGCCCCAAAACGGTATAGATCTTAAGGGTCACTATGCTGCCGATAAGGTAGTCGGAAAAGCAGCAGCATTCCTTTATGTACTTATTGGTGTAAAAGAGGAATATGCTACGGTTATCAGCAAATCAGCGCTTACTGTTTTGCAAGAACATGGTATATTGATGTCCTATAATATATTAGTAGAAATGATTAGGAATCGTAGTGGTACCGGGTATTGCCCAATGGAGCAAGCTACAAAGGATATATCTGATCCTTGTGAGGGTCTTGATGTTATTAAGGAGACTCTTGAAAAATTATAACAATAGTTAATCCATATAGCCTATTAGTGGTGACAGGGAAGTAAAATTCTCCTTGCCACCGCTTTTTTACGAGTTTACATCGATTTTACACCGATATGATTACGGATTTTACAGTTGCATTATAAAATAGAGTAAAATGCAAGCAAGCGCGTTTAAAAAGATTAATTATAAAGAGCAGGAGCAATCGGAAAAGAAACGAGAACTGCAAGAGCTGGCAGAGCGAATCAGTGAAGTGGATATGCGAAATCAATGCATACAAGAATTTATCAGCAATGCCAAGCAGTATATCGAGATGCCAAGGCTGACACCCGAACTGCTGCGAGTGTTCATCCGTAGGATTGAAGTGTACGAGAAGTTCGAGAAATACTCACAAACAGCAGAAAACCCGATACGTACACACTACGCCTTCCGACTTCCCGAACAGGAAGGTGTCCCCGCAATCGACGTCCTCTCACAACCCACAGCAAAAACCGCATAAAAAGTAATAACCGGAAGGTTTTTACAACTTCCGGTTACATACCACCCACTAATTCTCCGTTAAGAACATCACAGAAACCGATAGGGTGTTGAAAAAGCTATCATTAATTATCCGTTTTATAAATCTTCTTTTACGCTTTGTTGCTTTTGTTTTAGCATTTTGTTAAGCTTATCCGTATTCCTTTTGATAATGGAATAAATGATCACCCAAATAACGATATAGCCTACAACAAAAACTGCTGAGAAGACTATAATCGGTAGTGCACCAAAGTCAAGCCAATCGTTGAGCAGATAGGTGACGAGGTAGCTGATATATAAAATGCCACCGTGAATCAAAATAGCAACCATCAAAGGCAATCGTTCAATTTGATAAATAGCATTCATACCGCCTGCAATAAAGGCAAGTGCAGTGATTGAAAATATTCCAATACAGACCTGATTAACAGACAGCGTTTCAACAGCGGAAGTCTGCTGCAATATTAGATATACAATAGCCAAAACAATCGGACCAATACCGGAAGCAATCAAGCCACGGCGCAAAAATTCCAAAACAAATTTTTTCATACTCCTTCGTACCTCCTTTTGATTTCCGCAAAACAACGTCGGGAAACATATTCCCGATAACCGCACCGAAATACGGCATCTACTACACCGCTGAATACTGTGTCAAATTTCTGAATGCGATGTTCATTGGCAAGAGTAGACTTGTTAATGCGGACGAAATAAGAGGGCAAAATATCCTCCAAATCACGAAGCCTATCTTTGAGCGAATAGTGGTTGCCATCCGTATCAATGGCAATCACTTTTCTGTCAATTATGGTAATACATTCGATTTCCGAAAACTCGAGTTTCCGCATCTCATCATCGTTGTATCCCATAATGCTCTCCGCACCGGAATAACTACAGACAAGATCTTCGATCTGCTGTGTCAGAGAGGAGGGCGCATGAACGATTGCTATGATTTCCTCGTCTGCGTTTTTATCAATAATAAGTTTGTATTTCATCGCCTCAAGTCCTTACTGTTTCTTCATTTGCCTGAGGAAGCAGAACACAGCAACCGCCGTTATTACTACACTATACAGAATAATCGGCAGAATGTGTGAAGCTGCGCCCTCAAAATTTCCGTTAAATAACGCTTTTTCCAGTTCTGCTGCGTGAACAAACGGAAGTGCATTTGCTATTTTCTTGAAAGTGCCACCCACAAGATTCAAATCAAACCAAACGCCAGAAAACCAAGCTGAAAGGTTAGTCAAGAGTGCTCCGCAAATACCGCCAACCTGTTTCACTCCCAAAACACTGCCACACAAAAGTCCGAGTGCAATATTAAAAATTGCCATGGGGATAATTCCAATAACGGAATAAATAATGTTTACACTAACTTCGAGTCCCAAAGGAATTGCAAACAAATAGCAAATCAGGGTCTGCCCGATTGCGATGGGCAGGATCGGGAGCATATAGCCCATAATGAAATCAAATCCCGTAAGGGGTGTTGTGTACAATCTCTGCAAAAGGGCGCTTTCCCGGTCTTTGGCAATCAGAGTTGCTGAAAAAAGTGTCATAAACGATAATCCGAATACGGTAATACCCGGAGTCAGTGTGTTAATCTCAAACAAGTTCACCGGAATATTTGCTTGAATAGCGCTTAAAAGCACTAATAAGACCAAGGGAAATCCCAGACCGAAACCAAGATTGATTGGATCTCGCAAAATCTCCTTAGCACATCTTTTAGCAAAAGTCATCATTCTCATTACGCACCCTCCTTTACAATAGAAACGAAGGCTGTTTCAAAATCGTTTGTTCCAGCCGCTGCGTTCAATTCTTCTACTGTTCCTACTGCAAGGAGGCGGCCATTTTTCATAATACCTATGCGGTCGGAGAGGACTTCGGCTTCTTCCATATAATGTGTGGTCAAAATGATCGTAATCTTGCCTTGCATAGAGCGAATTACTTCCCAAAGGTTATGCCTTGCAAGAACATCTAAACCAAGCGTGAGTTCATCCAAAAATAGAATTTTGGGTTCGCTGATCAGTGCCATAGCAATGCTTACACGTCGTTGCCAACCGCCGGATAGCTTGCCGGCTTTCCTCTGAAGAACACTGTCCAGAGAAAACTGCTCAGAAAGTTCCCGGATCTTTGTTTTTGTTTTTTCTTTTGAAAAGCCGTGGATGCCACAGATCAACTCCAGATTTTCTTTCACCGAAAGATTTGGAGCGACAGCGGTCTCTTGCGGTGATACTCCAATCAGCCGCTTTACCTGTTCAGAATCCTTTGTAATACTGTATCCGCCTACAATAGCATCTCCGTCCGTAGGTTTTGTCAGGCAGGAAAGCATTTTAATAGTCGTAGTCTTTCCGGCACCGTTCACGCCGAGAAGAGAGAACAATTCGCCCTGCTGAATTTCTAAACCCAGCTTGTCTACAGCAGTCAGATTTTTGTACCGCTTGACAAACTGGGTTGTTTTAATTGCTTGCATATATGTCATCCTCCTTTTTCATTTGCAGTACCATAATAGCAAATAAAAATGAAGAAATGTTGGTTTTTGTCTGTTCGGTCGTTTTTAGTGTCTCATCGGTAATAAAAACGCCTTGCCACCGATTTTGATAAAAGAACAAATCATTATCTGTGAATATACATTCTTGACAGCTGTTCTTCTCCGTCACATTGAACCATACACATAAATTCCCATCCGTATCTTTCATAAAAGCCGGTATGATCTGTTACCAAATATACGGGAGAAATATCTTTTGATTTCAAGTCATTCACAGCCATATTCAACAAACTGCCAGCAATGCCTTGATGACGGCATCTTTCTTCTGTAAAGACAGCGCAAATATTAGGGGTGAGATCTTTTCTGTCGTGAAAATCGTTTTGAATAACACCCAGACCGCCAACGATCCGGTTTTTATCCAAACAAAGATACCATCCGTATTCTGTCTCCATGTGTAGATATGCTTGCATACATTCTAAGTAAGCTTCTGTGGGGGCAGACCATTTGCTACTAAACCACCCTGCTGCACATCGCATAACTTCGGTTTTTTCACGAAGTGTAATAAAGTCATACTCTGTTATTTTATTTTTTGTATCCATTTTTTACACCATACAAACAATGATTCTGACATGCTTTCAAAATCAACTGTACCACCACTTTTTAACTCTATAAAGGTATCTATGATAGCTCGTTCCTCAGAAGAAACAAATGTAGATAATTCATTTTGATACCTGATATATTTTCCAGTTTTTCTAAAATAAATTGCTTGTATCACAAAAGAAGCGGATTTATATAATCCCCGCAAAATGTCTTCGCTCTTTTCATGTAGCATATTATGCACACAGCCGTGGTAAATATTGCAAACGCCAATTTTAATCGCCCTGTTCACAGCAGCTTCATCAATTGCCGTCAGCAATTCATCAAGACTTCCCCTAATAGGTGTTGTGTCGTAATAAAACTGAAAAAGGTCGGAGGGTTCCCAATTAAGAATTTCATTTTTGCCCGACAAGAATCCGCAAATCAGCTCTCTATGCGGCAAACTGTCGAGCACTGCATTGTAGGCTTGAATATCCGAGGCGGAAAGCTTATCTAATATTACGACAACATCAATATCGCTTGTGTCACGAGCTTCACCTCGGCCATAACTGCCCTGCAAACCGACAAACCAAACACGGTCTCCAAACGCTTCATTTATAGCTTTCAAAAAGCCGTGCATCCAAGTAGTTATTTCTATCATTTAATTCACCTCACATTTTTATAGCCTTCTCATCAAAAATCATTGCGCACCATCTGCGAATGCTAACTTGTATTTCGGCAGTACAATCTTCACAAACACAAATACATTGACCATCAATACGATACCGTACATAATTCGGGCACCGACCTCCGGAATAAGAATCTTTATGCCGTTCATATCGCCGCCTCCAAAGAATCCACAAAGGACACTTAAATAAAGCGGATCTATCAATAACATTGCAATTGTAATATAGTATAAGCACGCTTTTACTGATTTTGAAGAAATGTTCCTTATTTTATCTATCAATGCAATCAGTATATAGGCCATCAGCAAGGTCGTAACAGAACCCAACAGGCAAAACACACCAAGCTGTGTTTGTGTCATCTTCTCTGAATATATGTCAATTTGCATTCCTAACCCCATAAAGTTAATCTGCTTAAAAGCACCGATAGATAGGGCGTATAGCAAATGAGCGCCTTCGTGTATCAGATAATATGCAATGACCGCTGAGAGCAATCCAATGTATTGTCTTGCACGTTTGTTCATAAAGTTTACCTCGTTAAATTTGCTTTTTATTTATTATTATCTTTTTTTGGATACCAAAATAATTGAACCGACAAGCAAAGCAACACCAAGAGTGAAGAACACACATCCTATTACTGTATTTAGTTGATTGGCAAAAAAGCCAATCATTCCTGCGCCAGCAGCACAGCAAATTACTTGAAACACCTTTTTCATAAAACACTCTCCAACAAAGTAAATTTTACATATGTAAATTTGATAAATGATCTGTTAGTTTTGACATCGCATCAATAAGTATCTCCATCTCTTCATTTGATACCACGCTAAAGATTTCTTTAACACTTTTCGAAGATCCCACCTTGTTGTCAGTAAGAAAGCTCAGAGCCTTATTCGTCAAGTAAATTCTTTGTTTGCGCCGATCATTCCCATCTTGCTGCGAAATAATATAACCGTCCTGCAAGAGCTTTGCGTATAGCTTATTGGCATTCTGATGCGTGCAACCTAAAAAATCAGCCATATCTTTTATGGAAGGGGCATCTTTGAAGAGTGTTACACCATTCAGAAAAAACATCTGTTGCCAGCTTAGCTCCTTAAAAAAAGCGTTTGCCGCCGATTGATAGCGATTGACAAAACGGCTCATCAAGGCAATCAGAACAAATGGGGGTTCAAAATTTTCATAACAGACTTTTTCTCCAAACAGATTATTTTTCATTGTGATACCTCCATTATACAACTTGTTGCGTATTTATATTATACAACAAGTTGCGTATTTCGTCAATAGTATGCTTGAGTTATCTGTACTTCTGTGATATAATAACTTTACAAGCCTCGGCTTGAATATTATTTTGGAGAGTGCTTTTTGAAAAACACCAACCTTTTGGAGATTGTATTGTAAACGAGAGGTTTGCAAATACATTCTCGGCAATCCTCTCGTATTTTGAGCGTCAACAATTTATGAAAGGATTTAACAATGAACAATTTGACGATACGTTTAGAAACAGAAAAAGACTACAGAGCAGTAGAAAAACTTACCCGTGAGGCATTTTGGAATGTCTATAAGCCCGGTGCAGACGAGCATTATTATGTACATCAGATGCGAAATCACCCCGACTTCATACCTGAACTTGCATTCGTACTTGAGCTTGATGGCAAGATCGTCGGCAACATTATGTACACGATGGCTTGGCTTGAGGACGAAAACGGAGAACGCAAGGAGATCCTCTCCTTTGGGCCGCTTTGCATTGCGCTTGAGTATCAGAGGCAGAAATTAGGCAAAATGCTGATCGAGCATTCCTTTGAGGTAGCACGTAAGATGGGTTACGATGTGAACATCAACTTCGGCAATCCCGGCAATTACGTCAGCCGTGGGTTTGTGAGCTGCAAAAAGAAGAACGTGAGCTTTGCTCGGGAAGGCAACTTCCCCACGGCACTTCTTGTCTGTGAGCTTATCCCTGATGCACTTGACGGCAGAAAATGGATGTATATCCCCAGTACCGCCGCCGATTGCTGTGAGGATACCGCTGCAGTTGAAGCATTCGATGCCACTTTCCCACCAAAGGAAAAGAAGTGGATGCCGAGCCAAGAGGAGTTCTATATCTATAGTCATTCTTCGGTAGTCCGATAAACGTAAAAATGCCGCTGAGGAGTTTCGATTCCTCAGCGGCCATTTTTTATCTTTTCTTATAGATCACAAGCTCAGGATTTTCGCCGTTTTCCTCATAGGTGCATACAAGTAAAAAATCCATATTAGCAGCGATACCAAAACAACGGTCGCCGCCGAATTCACATTCGAGCTGGTTGCCGAGATATGTTGCATTGTCATCAAGGAATTTCACAGTTTGACCATTTGGAAGGCGGTATTCAAGGTTGATGTATCCGCCCACAAGCGCATTTAACTTTTCAACCTTTGGCATTCCTTCAATATGTAACTCATTAAATTCATTGATGAGTTGCCTTTTAAATTCTTCGAACTTTTCTGCACCGCCGAGGTATTTATACTGTTTCCAATAATCGAGTTTTGGAAGAATATCCTTCATATACGCACGAGCCTGCTCAGAAGAAAAGTGCTCATTTGCCATATTCTGCACGCAGACCTCTATTAAATCGTCCATATTATGATACATATATTCGCCGTCGGCATAGCACCATTTACAGTATTCTTCGTTGAAAAAGCCATCTTTTTCTTTACTAATATTAGAATCTTCAAGAGGCATACCACAACATTGACAAATTAGTTTTTGCGGAGAGCCAAGAAGCGTGTTGATAGATACATCAAATAGTTTTGATAACAGTTTTAAAGTTTCGGTATTCGGCGTAGTTTCACCGTTTTCCCAACGAGAAACAGCTTGACGGGTTACGAATACTTTTTCTGCAAGTTCTTCTTGCGACATTCCTTTTTTGGTTCTCAGCTCGAGAATAATATCTTTAGTTTCCATAAAATTATCACCTCGCATTTATTATACTGCGATCCATAATTATAAACAAGCAACTCGCTGTTGCTGTCAGTTCAACATATTGGAATTTGTTAATCTACAACATAACCTCATTAGAGACATAACTGTTCTATGACCAAAAATCAGACGCATTTGCGAACAGTAATTTGGCTAACCACACAGGGTACCACTCCGAGTTTTTGCTTACGACTAAAGCCAAAACAAAAAATGTAATATTTAGAAACAGTATAACAGCCATTAACACAACAGCAATCTTTTGACTATTCCGATAGGCTTCACGTTCAGATTCAAAAGTAATAATATGTTGACCTGTTGAATCGTTCATTGCGCGGATATATCCTTCCTCGGTTACCCATATGGTGTAAGTTTCACCATCACATAACGACGCTGGATTATCGAAGTAACCATTGTAATAGTTGTATGAATGAATATTATAAGTTTCGCCCGTATTTGCAGAAAGATGGAGTTCATTTTTGTTTGTGACATAAGCAATGAAACTGGTTTCAACAAGTGTGGTTTCATTCTCAGGAGTGATATTGTAGCCGACATAGATACACAGTAAAAGCATAGTAGCCCATGCAATAATGCTTAAAATCAGCCCGAAGAACATCAGCCAGGGTCGATGTGCCATGCCGTTGAACGGCTTCCAGTCTATATTGAACATTTCTCTCACCTCTTTATAGTGTGGAAGAATCATCTTTTTATCAGTTCGTCAAATTCTCATTTATCGAACTGATTATACCATATATTTATGAAAATTTCTACAATTTTGTTGTAACCAAATTGCCTTAATTATTAAGAATACAATCAAAAGTCATATCAAACGGCCTATTCTTGCTTGTCAGAAGTTCTGAAAAAAATCACAAGTATACCGTTATTTACTGCTACCTTTTATCATTTCAATCCCTTTTTCAAGGGTCTCGGCATCAATCATACCGATTGCATAGGTTATAAGATTACCTTCCCTATCAATAAAATATGTTGCAGGTAATGAAGAAGCATTGTACGCAATCGTGGCACTGTACTGAGTATCAAAGAACACCGGAAAACTATAGCCCTCATTTTCAACGTGTTCCTTTGCTAAAGAAACAGTTTCACGGCTGCCGTCTGTCATATTTACCATTAAAAACTGCACGTCACTATGAGTTTTATATGCGTCATCAAAATCCGGCATTTCCTCTTTACAAGGTGGACACCAACTTGCCCAAAAATTTAGCACAATTGGTTTACCAAAATAATCGGACAGATTAACTTCTTCACCATCGTAGTTGATTACAGTAAAATCAGGGGCAGTAGAAGTATCTGATGATTGGCTTTCATCAGATGACTGTGCACTATTTGTACTGTTTGTATCTACCACCAACTTATCAGGGGTATAATCATCGCTTAGTTTATCATATAAAAAATATGCACCGACAATCAGTAAAACCAATGCCAAAGCACCGGAAATCCATATTGCGTTCTTTTTCATATCTACACCACCTTATGAGAGTATCGCAAGAAGCTTGCCAAGTAAGCCGGTCATCATCAATATGCCCACCAAAATCAAAAGCAATCCACTGATGATAGTTATAACCTTGTAATTACGTTTAATAAAATCGAAAGCATTTTTTAGTTTATCAATTAGAATTGCACTTACTACAAATGGAATTCCAAGTCCCAGAGAATATACCAGAAGCATAAGTATTCCTGTAATCATATGCCCTTGCTGTGAGGCAAGCATTAATGCGGAACCTAAAAACGCACCTACGCAGGGTGTCCAACCGATAGAGAATACCATACCGAAAAGTAACGATGAGAAAAATCCGAGGTTATTTGTACTGGCTGAACGGTTTATTCCACGAAATAAATTAAATTTAAAAACGCCAAGAAAATTGAGTCCGAAGAAAACAACTATTAATCCCGTTACAATGTTTACTGTAGTTTGATATTCTCTAAGAAATCCGCCTATTGTTCCGGCAAGCGCACCCATTAAAACAAAAACTAAAGTAAATCCGCTTACAAAACCAAGTGCATTTTTAAGAGTTTTTCCCGTTGTTCGCTCTTTACCACCTGCAAAGTAGGATACATAAATTGGGAGCATCGGCAAAAGACACGGCGATATAAATGTGATAATACCTTCTAAAAATGCGATAAAGTATTGCATAGCATCAGCCCTCCTAATGTTTATTTATTCTCAAATTTCCATTTATCATCCTCTAAGTAATAATAATTTTCTGTCAAATTATCATTATCAAATACTTCAAACATTTCACCAAAACCATCTGCAAGTACAAAGTCTTTTAGACGACTTTTTTCTATCCAAAAGACTTTTCCCTCATCAGATGATTTGAGTTCACCGCTATATGTATCTGTCTTATAGAAAAGGACAATGTAGCGATATTTTCCATCCCTTTGAGTCCATTGTTTTATTCCGCAAAGTTTAACATTTGAAATGTCTAATCCCGTTTCTTCTTTTACCTCTCGGATTACTGAAGAAACAAAGGACTCTCTGGGCTTAACATGACCACCGGGGAAAGTTATACCACTCCACTCAGGATCATTTCTGTCTTGAACCAAGATACGACTACCATCATATATCATACACATATTTGTTAAAATGCATTTTTCTTCTCGTGACATACTAATATCTCTCTAATTAAAACTTATAATTCTCTTCCGAGCCCTATCAAAATTACTTCCGGTCGGTTATTGAAACGAAACGGAAAGATACTGTTTCCAATACCTCGACTTACTATCATACTTGTATTTTCTTCTGTGTATAGACCTGCATCATGCTCAGGGAATAAACCCTGATTTGGTGCTGCCAAACCTCCTACAAAGGGCAATCTAAACTGGCCACCGTGTGCGTGACCGCTGAGAACCAAGTTTACACCGCTTTCTGTATATACATCAAGAAGTTCCGGTCGGTGAGAAAGGAGTACCGTGTAGGTATCATCCTCGCTCATCAGTTCCTGCAACTTGCCTTTCATAACGGTTGCAGAGTCACTAAATAAATAATCGGTCTGAAAGCTCGGATCATCAACACCAAGCAGTGTTATGCTTTCCCCCGATTGTTCAAGCTCCACTCGTTCATCTTCGAGAATGACAACACCCAATTCAGTTAAACCTTCCTTAAGGTCTCCATACTCGCTGACTCTCGCTTCGTGATTACCGGTAACATAATAGCATGGAGCAATTTTAATAGCTTCCCTTGCAAATTGTAGGGCTATCTCAATATCGGTCTTACGGGAGTCGATAAAATCCCCTGTTATAGCAATAATATCGGGTTTAGCATCTTTAAGCATAGCAATTAGCTTGTCGTTATCCTCGCCCATTTCTGTATTGTGTAAATCTGAAACATGGGCAATGCGGTAACCGTTAAAGGCATTGGGAAGTTTCTCACTTATAACTGTGTACGTATTAAGCTCTAGAGCTGTATTGCCCCAAATCGTCCATATAATCAAAGTGATCAATATGGTGGCAATACTGCTGAAGATGATTTTCTTTGTTCGTTTTGGTTTTATCATATAATTCTCCGATTACAATTCATCCTCTTTTTTATCCTCTGATCAAATACATCATATCATAAAACTTTTATCATCGCAATAAATTGACCTAAATATCCCTGCTAATAAAAGTACTTCCACCTACATTGAAAACGACTTTTAACCATACGAAAAGCTCAAAAATACACTTATATATTAACTCTGTGTAATGAGTATTTAGTTGCTATTTTGTATGGTTTTTGATTTTACAATTATTTTACAAACCATTTTACAAGGCCATTTTACAGCTTTTTTACAAATTCAGATAATGTTTGCGGGTCAAAATTACCTTCTATTGTATGTATATATTAATCTAAATGAGTTTAAATCGACTCAATGTACTGTAGGGGCCTTCTAAAGCCTTTTGGCATACAATCCACCCACTAAACTATTATTGTTTAGCAGAATTACCCCCAATTAATTTCTATTTTAACAGCAACTAAATACTAATTAAATTTTTAAGGAGTGTTTAGTTATGATTAAAAAGTATACTACAATATTAAATGAAGCTAAGGAAAATAACATAACCTTAGATACAAAGAAAAATAAAAACGAAGAAGCACCAAAATCAGTTGAAAGAATATTAGCTGTAATTATAAGACAGCAGTTGCAAAAGGGTGCTTAAAATGAAAGTTGCAGCATATGCAAGATTTTCATCTGACAATCAAAGAGATGAATCAATAGATGCTCAGTTAAGAGCAATTCATGAATACGCAGAGAAAAAAGGCTTCACTGTTGTTGCTGAATACACGGACAGAGCAAAGTCGGCAACCACAGATAACAGAGAAGCCTTCCAGCAAATGATTGCAGATTCAGAACTTGGAAAGTTTGATGGTGTAATAATACATAAACTTGACAGGTTTGCAAGAAACAGATATGACAGCGCTATATATGAAAGACGTTTAAAAAATAACGGCATCCATTTATTCTCTGTTGTAGAAAACTTAGATGACAGCCCTGAAAGTATTATACTAGAATCTCTTTTAGAAGGTATGGCTGAATACTATAGCAAAAACCTTGCTCGTGAGGTACGGAAAGGTTTGAACGAGAATGCCCTGAAGTGTCGACATAACGGCGGTACCCCTCCGCTTGGTTATGATGTCGATAATGAAACAAAGACATACATCATAAACCAACAAGAAGGTTCTACTCCCAAAATCGTAAAAGTGTGATATAATAGAAGAATGGAAACAAG
>JAEDHT010000043.1 GCA_016296885.1 Clostridiaceae bacterium
TTGATTCTTTATTCTAATATAGAATTATTTTTTTATTTAATCAGTGTTTCCCTAGATATTTATGCTCTGGACTATTACATAATCGAGTTGCAGGTGAAACAAGAAAAACTATAGAAGCATTACTAAAAGATTTACCTGTTCACAGTATTTCACTTGATAATGGCTCTGAATTTTCAGAATTCAGGGCCTTAGAAAACAATCTAAATACAGAGGTATATTTTGCTGAGCCACATAAGCCGTGGCAACGAGGAACGAATGAAAATACTAATGACATTTTACGCTTTTTCTTTCCAAAAGGGACTAACTTCCATGAAGTTAGTGAAGAAGAAATCAAAAGAGTTGTATATCTGATAAACACCAGACCAAGAAAATGCCTTAATTGGAAATCTCCTTTTGAGGTGTTTTGGGGTGTTGCACTTGCTTGACAATCTGCCCTGTCGAGTGAAACGAGACTGAGGGAGAGAAAAAACTGCTTTTTTGCAGGATTATTACCTTTTCTCTCCCTCCGTCAAAACTTCGTTTTGCCACCTCCCTCATCAGAGGGAGGTGCAGATTGTGCAAAGTGACTTTAGTGCAACAGCCCCTTTGTTGTTTATTGTATTTATTTGTTACTGCTCATTACGATGCCTTTTTCGCCATCAAGTATAACGGTGATTCCGCTTTTAAGAAGCTTTGTTGCGTTTTTTGCTCCCACAAGTACAGGTTTATTGAGGGTGAGACCTACTATTGCAGCATGACTATTCATTCCGTCTGATTCTGTGATTATTCCGCTGGATCTTTTCATAATTTCAAGCAGTTTGTTTGAAGTTTCGGATATTACGAGAATATCTCCATCCTTAAACTTACGTAAAGACTCTGGGTCATCACTCTTGCATACGCACACATTTGAGCAAACCTTTGATTTTTTAGTGCATTCGCCGGTCACGAGAATGTTGCCGACTAAGTGAACCTTGATGAGGTTTGTGGTGCCTGATATTCCAAGAGGAACACCAGCCACAATAACAGCTACATCGCCGTTTTGCACGAGGTTTTTATCTTGTGCAGCGCTCACAACTGCATCAAACAGCTCATCAGTGCTATTTTTTTCATCAAGCAACAGAGGTGTTACACCCCACGACATATTCATCTGTCTGCATACCTTTTCGCTCATAGCACAGCATACTATTGGGCATTGAGGGCGATATCTTGATAACATTCTGGCGGTTTGACCTGTCTTTGACACTGCGATTATTGCCACTGCACCAAGATCGTGTGCTGTCATACAAGTTGCGTGTGATATAGCAGATGTGACAGTCGCGTTTTTAGCAGGCTCAAGCTTTGTGAAGCGTTGCATATAGTTTATGTCAGCTTCGGTTCGCTCTGCTATGAGAGCCATTGTTTTTACAGCTTCTATAGGATATTTTCCTGCGGCAGTTTCGCCGGAAAGCATGATAGCACTCGTTCCGTCATAAATAGCATTTGCTATATCTGTGGATTCGGCACGTGTTGGACGTGGATTGTTTACCATGGATTCTAGCATCTGTGTGGCTGTGATAACCTGCTTGCCTGCATTATAGACTTTCTTGATAAGCTTCTTTTGTAGTATTGGTATTTCTTCCAACGGAATTTCTACACCAAGGTCGCCTCTGGCTACCATTATTCCATCAGAAACATCTATGATTCTGTCTATATTATTAACGCCTTCATGATTTTCTATCTTTGCAATGATTTTTATATCAAAATTGTCCAGCGATTCCAGTTCTTCACGAAGTTGCAGAACGTCCTCGGCACTTCTCGTGAATGAGGCGGCTATAAAGTCAAAATCATTATCTACAGCAAATTTTATATCTGCCTTGTCTGCTTCGCTTAAAAATGGTAGTGGTAGAGAAATTGACGGAATATTTATGCCTTTTCTTGACGAGATTACCCCACCATTGATGATCTCGCAGACTACATCTTCGCCTTTTATCTGAGTTACGTGCAGTTCTATCAGACCATCGTTTATAAGTACTCTACTACCCTTAGACAGCACATCAGCCAGCTTTTTATATGATACGCTACATTGTTTTTCGTTTCCTATCATATCTTTGGCGCATAGGGTGAAGGTTTCTCCGTTTTTTAGTGTTATAGGTTCTTCAAAATCACCTGTGCGTATTTCTGGGCCTTTTGTATCAAGCAAAAGCGCTATTGGCAGATTTAGTTCTGTTCTTATTCTTTTTACCATGTTCACACGTTCAAGGGCTATCTCATGATCACCGTGTGACATATTGATTCGTGCTACGTTCATTCCACTTTGCATCAAGGAACGTAACACCTGCTCGTTATCAGTTGCAGGTCCTAGTGTGCATACTATTTTTGTTTTTCTCATAATTAAATAATCTCCATATATAATTTTTTTGTGTCGATTTTATTGTATCAATGTGTTGACAATAAAATCAGGTTATATTAAAATTAACAAAGATTGCTTTTTTTAAAGCTATGTTAAAGGAAGTATTTATTTATGTTTTTTCAGATGATAGGTGAGATGCTTACATATACATTTATGCAGAGAGCGCTTATTGTAGGAGTGCTTATTGCGCTTTGCTCGTCACTTTTAGGGGTCAGCCTTGTGCTTAAGAGATACTCTATGATTGGCGACGGCTTATCTCATGTAGGATTTGGCACGCTAGCCATTGCATCGGCGCTCAATATTGCTGCACCACTGGAGTTTGCTGTGCCGATAATTATTGTGGCTGCTTTCTTTTTGCTCAAGCTGAGCGAAAATAGCAAAATCAAGGGCGATAGCGCTATAGCGATACTATCCAGCAGTGCAATGGCTATAGGTATTGTGGCAACGTCTGTTTCAACCGGATTAAATGCCGATATCGAGAGCTACCTTTTTGGAAGCATACTTGCGATGTCGCAAAAGGATATGATACTTTGTATTATCCTTGGTGTGGTTGTTATAGGAATGTACATTCTATTTTATAACAGGATTTTTGCTGTCACATTTGATGAAACCTTTGCAAAAGCGACCGGCACAAGGGCAAATAGATATAACCTTGTCATAGCAGTGCTTACAGCGCTCACGGTTGTGATTGGAATGAAAATTATGGGTACATTACTTATTTCCAGCCTGATTATTTTCCCTGCACTCACATCAATGAGAGTTTGCAAGAGATTTTTCTCAGTTATAGTATGCTCATCTATTGTAGCTGTGGTGAGCTTTGTGATAGGTATCGTATGCTCATATTTCTTCTCGACAGCCGCCGGCGCAAGCGTGGTGCTCGTTAATCTTTTGATGTTTATTATATTCACTATAATAGGAAAAGTGAGATCACACTAATATTTCTTTTAACAACATTATTATAATATTTTTTTCCATAAATTACAATCATTAAATAGAAAAAGAACGTCGCAATTCAGAGTGCGACGTTCTTTAAGAAAATGTGTCATATATAATTATATGGCAATTTTTCTTGATAAAAGCCTATTAGAAGCTTTGTCTATCGTTGTAGTTATCAAAGTCGTTTTCTCTTGAGTTCTTGCTCTGACTATTTTTGCTGTTCTGATTTGATCTGTTCTGGCTGTTGTTCTGGTTGTTGTTTTGGTTGTTTCTTGATTGATTGTTGTTCTGGCTATTTTTCTGATTGCTTCTGGACTGATTGTTGCTTTGGTTGCTGTTTTGGTTGTTATTTTGGTTGTTTCTGCTGTTGTTAAAAATGCTGTTCATTGTGATTTCACCTCCTCACGCAATTATTATTGACCTATGTTTTATTTTTTATACAAGGAGTTTGATATGATTATCTATCCAAACGATTTTTTTGATGAGCTTTATGACATAATAGGATCAGATGATCTTGAAAAATTTAAAAAAATGGTAGACTTGCCTTCTTATAGAGGTATAAGAATTAACACGTTAAAAGCAAATATAGAACAGGTGAGAAGGCTTTTAAATATAAATTTTGAAAAAACAAAATTTTGTAAAGATGGGTATTATATTCCGGAGGATGCAGAGTTATCGGGAAGCGATGCTTTGCATCTTGCCGGTGCGTTTTATATGCAAGAACCATCGGCGATGTCTGCTGTGTCATTACTTGCTCCTGATCCTGGCGACAAAGTTCTTGATTTGTGCGCTGCCCCTGGTGGCAAATCAACGCAGATTGGTTGTGAGCTTAAAGGGAAGGGTTTGCTGTGGAGCAACGAAATAGTAAAATCACGTGCTAATATCTTGCTTTCAAATATAGAACGAATGGGAATCAAGAATGCAATCGTGTCTAATTGTCATCCACAGGTGCTATGCGAAAAGTTGAGTGGTTTTTTTGATAAGGTTCTTGTTGATGCACCGTGTTCCGGTGAGGGGATGTTTAGAAAAAATCCTGATGCCATATCAGAATGGAGCAGAGAACACGTTCAGGCTTGTGCTTTACGTCAGTTGCATATACTCAACACTGCAAAAAATACTTTAAGAGCCGGGGGAGAGATGGTGTATTCTACTTGCACATTCTCCTATGAGGAAAATGAAGGAGTAATTAAGCAGTTTTTGGCAGAAAACCCGGATTTTGAGTTGGCAGAGGTTGATATGACCAATAAAAGGAGCTATATGCAGGGATGTGAGAGGATTTTCCCTATGGATGGTGGCGAGGGTCACTTCTGCGCTAAATTAATTAAAAAGGGCGGTGAAAACGATAATATAATCAAAGAGTATTCGCCTGCAAAGCTGAGCAAAAGTGACTTAAAAACTATTGACACTGCATATGGTGAGATATTTCCTAAACGTCATTTTGGTGAGAAAATCTCGGTTGTGAATGACCATGTTTTTATGATACCCGATCATGTGCCTGATATTTCTAAGCTTGGTGTAATGAGGTGTGGTGTGTATTTGGGTGATATAAAAGGTAACCGCTTTGAGCCATCTCATGGTGCTTTTATGGCAAGCACGAGCGATCAGTGTGCTAATTATGTTTCGTTAGAATATGGCAGTGAAGATCTGAAAAAATATCTTCACGGTGAGGAAATCGAGCTTAAATCACAAGAAGACATAAAGGGTTACACAGCGGTGACTGTAGATGGAATCACTATAGGCTTCGGAAAAAGCTCAAACGGAAGACTTAAAAATAAATATCCAAAGGGATTGAGGTTGTTAAATGGATAAGCTATATGATATAACAGTGATAAAAGGCATATTAGGCAGATATGGATTTACTTTCTCTAAGGGATTAGGACAAAACTTTTTGATAGATCCGGAGGTTTGTCCAAGCATAGCAGAATACGGGGTACCTGATGAGAACTATGGCGTAATAGAGGTTGGTCCGGGCATCGGTGTGCTCACAAATGAGCTTGGCAAGGCTGCTCAAAAAGTTGTGGCAGTGGAGATTGATAAGCGCTTGATACCTGTTTTGGGCGAAACTATGAGCGATAGAAAAAACGTGAAAGTTATCAATGACGACGTCATGAAAATGGATCTTCACAAGCTCATAGAAGATGAGTTTGATGGAATGAATGTGGCTGTGTGTGCAAATTTGCCATATTATATTACATCACCTGTGATAATGAAATTGCTTGAAGAAAAGCTACCGGTGGATTGCGTTACGGTTATGGTGCAAAAGGAGGCTGCAGAGCGAATCTGCGCACCGGCAGGCACCAGAGATAGCGGTGCACTCACTATTGCTGTGAGATACTATGCAGAGTCTGAAATGCTTTTCGAGGTTAAGGCAGATAGCTTTATGCCTGCTCCAAAGGTGGATTCGGCAGTCATCAGGCTTAATATCCGAAAAGAGCCAATAGTAACGCCAATATGTGAAAAGACATTCTTTGCAGTGGTTAAGGCATCATTTTTGCAGAGAAGAAAGGTGATATCAAACACACTGGCATCTGGGCTGAATATTAGCAAGAGTGAGATTATGAAATTGCTTGAGGATATTGGTATACCGCTAAATGCCAGAGCAGAACAGCTTGAGATGGAGGATTTTTGTCGCTTGGCTGACGCAGTGTACAAATTTAGAAATAAATAATATAAACGAAAAATCAGATGTACCATGTGATGTGGCACATCTGATTTTTTTGGATGTAGGAGTGTATATATAGGGCTAAAAATCATGTTTATTAAATTTTTTCTTAAGTTTTTCTAGGACTTTCTTTTCTATTCTTGATACGTAGGATCTCGATATGTGCAATATATCTGCAACTTCACGCTGGGTGAGAGGCTGATCGCCTGCAAGGCCATATCGAAGCATTATTATTGTTTTTTCACGAGGTGTAAGAGTATCGTCAATGTATTTATGCAGTTTTTCGCTACTAAGCTTTAGCTCAAGCATTTCTGCTATGTTTTCGTCAGATGATATTATGTCCATCAGGGTGAGAGGATTGCCGTCTTTGTCGGTGTCGATGGCTTCATTAAGGGATATATCCTGCGAGTTCTTTTTAAGAGTACGAAAATACATCAATATTTCATTTTCTATGCAACGAGATGCATAGCTTGATAGTCTTATATTTTTTGTCATATCAAATGTGTTGATTGCCTTTATGAGTCCGATCGTGCCGATAGATACAAGATCATCCCTATCACTCACAACTGCATAGTATTTTTTTATTATATGCGCCACAAGCCTGAGATTATGCTCCACCAGAATGTTGCGTGCGTTGATATCCTTCTTTTCCTTCCACAGTGTGAGGTATCTTTCTTCGTCCTTTGCTTTAAGTGGTTTTGGAAAAGAGCCTGATCCCATTATGTGTAGTAAAAAAAACCAGAATTCACCGAGCATTTTTATCAGTTCAAACATACAGTTTCACCATACCTTATCAGAATATTTTTTATTTAATTTTATTAAGATAATAACAACAATTTGCTAGTCCTTAATAATTTTATATTTTTAATAAAACGGCAATAAAATATTGACGTTGGTATGATTTCATTGTACAATAATTACAACAAATAGATTATATTTTTGTCGCTGAAATTCAGGCGATGTAATTTTATTATTAACGAGGTTGGATAAATGGACAGAGATTTTTTGAAAGAAATGGCAAACAACAAAAAAGGTGTGCATATGACCGAAGAAGAGTTTTTTATGCAGATGAAAAACTTAAGAGGTTTTATGATGATTTATAGATGCGCCATACGAGAGGTTAAGACAAAGTTTGAGGTGCTTAACGAGGATTTATCTGTGATTCGCAAGCGAAATCCAATACAATTTATAGAATCTAGAGTAAAATCACCTGATAGTATTCTCAAAAAAATGAAAAGAAAGAATTTGCCTTACTCTATAGAAGCTATAGTGGATAATATCGATGATATAGCGGGTATTCGTGTTGTATGTGGCTTTATTGATGATATCTATGAAGTGGCACATATGCTTGAGATACAAGACGATATCACCGTGATTCAGGTGAAGGATTATATAAAAAATCCTAAGCCTAATGGCTATAGAAGCTATCATATGATAGTAGAAATTCCCGTCTTCTTTGCAAATAGAAAGCAAAATGTCAGGGTAGAGGTGCAATTACGTACAATAGCTATGGACTTTTGGGCGAGCCTTGAGCATCAGATGAGATATAAGGAGCATCAAAAGGTGAAAGATGCCAAAGAAATCTCATTAGAGCTGAAGCAATGCGCTGATATCATAGCTGAAACAGATAAAAAAATGCAGGATATAAACAATAAAATTGCAATGATTAATACATAATTATCTTTAAACAAGCATAAACATTAATATTCTTTTGTATAGGAGGAATATTGATGTTTATTGTTTCTTTAAAAGCGACAAAGAAAAAGGTTTTTATTGCTGTATGCACGCTGGTGATGGTGCTTACAGTAATAGTTTCCGTAGGCTCAGCAAGACTAAACAAGACGAGTATTACAGCTCATTGTGAGCGTGGCGACTATCAGCTTTCCGCATCAGATAATGCAGAGAGATTGCAGTTTTTGGGTCAGTTTGGCTGGAGAACAGAAAGCGAGCCTTGTGCACACAAAACCATAACGATACCAGAGCAGTTTAATGCTGCTTATGAAAAATACAACGAGATACAAAAGGAACAAGGACTTGATCTAA
Organism: Clostridiaceae bacterium; assembly: GCA_016296885.1. Classification (GTDB taxonomy): domain Bacteria; phylum Bacillota; class Clostridia; order Oscillospirales; family Acutalibacteraceae; genus JAEEHZ01. The sequence goes on from JAEDHT010000043.1 coordinate 8,010, forward strand.
AAAAATATGCCGGCAAGGTGTGTGATAGCTATACATATCAGGTCATGAATTACCCGAATGATAAAAATGTGCATGCAAATCTTATAGTATATGACGGATGCGTAATCGGCGGAGATGTATGCAGTGCCGAGCTTGATGGATTTATGCAAGGATTTTTTAAGGATGTAAAATGAAAGAAAGAATAGATAAAATACTCACAGAATATAATATATGCACTCGCAGTGAAGCAAAAAAACTGATAAAAGCAGGGTGTGTTATAGTAAATGATATTACTGTGAAAGATAGTAAAGAAAAATTTGATACTGAAATAGACATAATAACTGTGAATGGAAAAAGATTATCCGGAGAAAGAAACGTGTATATCATGATGAACAAGCCTCAGGGTGTTGTTAGTGCTACGCAGGACAACCTCTGTAAAACAGTGATAGATATACTCCCAGATGAGCTAAAACGCAAAGGGCTTTTTCCGGCAGGCAGACTAGATAAAGACACCGAGGGCTTGATGCTGATTACAAATGATGGCGAGCTTGCACATAATATATTATCTCCAAACAAGCACGTGGATAAAAAATATTTTGCAAAAACTGATGTTGCCATCACTCAGGATATGATAAACTTATTTAAGGACGGTATAGTATTTTCAGATGGCACGAGATGTAAGCCTGCATTGCTAGAGGTGTGCGATAATGGTTGTTACGTGACGATATGTGAGGGTAAGTTTCATCAGGTTAAGAAGATGCTGGCTTGTGTGGGAGCAAAGGTGCTTTATCTCAAGCGATTGCAGATAGGTGGACTCATACTTGACGATAAACTAATGCCTGGTGAATGTCGCTTAATCAGCCAGGATGAGATTAAGTTGTTGTTTTTAAACAAAAATAAGACTATTTGTTAATAAAAAATTTTTTTCATGGGTAATTTATATAAATATTTATTTAATCTTTAGTTAAAATGGAAATAGATATTTGACTCTGTGTGTGCTATATTAATATAGTAGTTGGAGAATAATTTTCCGTTTTACAGGAGGTAATAATCATGGCAAATGTTACTCTTAAGAATATATACAAGATATACGATGGTGACGTTGTTGCTGTTTCGGATTTTAATCTTGATATTGAAGACAAGGAGTTTATCATTCTTGTAGGTCCTTCAGGCTGTGGTAAGTCTACTACATTGAGAATGATAGCCGGACTTGAAGATATCAGCAAGGGTGAGCTTTATATTGGCGAAACTCTGGTGAATGACGTAGCACCAAAGGACAGAGATATAGCAATGGTTTTCCAGAACTATGCGTTGTATCCTCATATGTCCGTTTATGAAAATATGGCATTTAGCTTGAAATTAAGAAAATTCCCTAAGGAAGAGATAAGAAGTAGAGTTGTAGAGGCTGCAAGAATTCTTGGTATAGAAGAATTGCTCGAAAGAAAGCCAAAGGCTCTCTCAGGTGGTCAGAGACAGCGTGTAGCACTTGGTCGTGCTATCGTTCGTAATCCTAAGGTTTTCCTTCTTGACGAACCACTATCTAATCTAGATGCTAAACTCAGAGCACAGATGCGCACAGAGATTTCTAAGCTATATCAGAAGCTAGGAACAACATTTATATATGTTACTCATGACCAAACTGAAGCTATGACAATGGGTACAAGAATCGTTGTTATGAACCGTGGTTTTGTTCAGCAGGTAGACACACCACAACATCTTTATGATATGCCTTGCAACAAGTTTGTGGCTGGCTTCATTGGTTCACCTCAAATGAACTTTATCAAGGCTAAGATTTCAAAGAAAAACAATGATTTTTATATTGATTTTGATAAATATAGCTTGCGTTTGCCGGAGTCTAAATCAGCTGATGGCAAGCTGGATGCATATGTAGGTAAGAACGTTACATTTGGTATTCGTCCTGAGCACGTGCATGATGAGCCTGATTTTATCGCAAATAATGCAGAAGGTGTGGTTGAAGCTACTGTAGATGTAACAGAGCTTATGGGAGCTGAGATTTATCTCTACCTGAGCATTGGTGCTAACGCAGTGACAGCCAGAGTAGAGCCTACATCAACTGCTAAACCAGGAGATAGCATTAAGGTTGCATTTGATATGAATAAAATTCATATCTTCGATGATGAGACCGAGCGTGCAATCACAAACTGATATTTTTCAGTGTAATTATGATGATCTAAAAATGGGAACGGACAGTGTTCGTTCCCTTTTTTAAGTGAACAGGGAGGAGATAAACATGGCAGGAAAGATTGATCAAGCGACAAAAAAAGCAATAATTGTCAAAACTATTGTTGGCGTAGTGTTTTTTGCAGCACTTATTATCCTAGTAGTCTTTTTGAATTACGACAGGTTTACGTATGAAGAGACAGAAAATCATATGACCGAGTATGAAAAAATAAAAGTTGTTAGAATAGTGGAAGAAAATATTTATCCTAACGAAAAATATGAAGATACCATAGTAGGTAAGCAGATCGTAGAAATAGAAATTCTCACCGGTAGATACAAGGGTGATGTAATGACTATAGAAAGCTATTCCAGTCCACTCAACTATAATATTATAGTTGACGAGGGTGATGTGATGTATGGCAGAGTTTACACTGTGACAGATAACGAAGGTAAAACGAGTGTGAGTGTGAACCTTTATAGTCATAACAGATTGGCTGTGCTGTTGGGATTGACGATACTCTTTGTCGCACTGACAATTATAATCGGTGGTAAAAGAGGCTTGATGTCTATCTTGGGACTAGCATTTACTATAATGTCTATTTTCTTTGTGCTTGTGCCACTTGTGCTAAGAGGTTTTTATGCTATACCTACAACTATTGCTATTTTAACGGTTTCTACTATTGTATGCTTCTATTTGCTCGGAGGATGGCAGATAAAGATAATCAGTGCTGTGTTGGCCACAGTGGGCGGTGTGGTAATATCCGGTTTGCTGGCAACTATTGCAGGTAATCTGTGCCGTATCAGCGGTAACAATATGGATGAGGCGGAGTCACTTTACCTTTATGCAGATAATTATATAAATGTTAAAGGTCTATTTATAAGCGGAATTCTTATAGCAGCTGTGGGTGCTATAATGGACGTTGCTATGAGCATATCGTCATCCATAGACGAGCTTTACACAATAGATCCAACACTTACATCACGTCAGCTTTTTAAATCAGGTATGAACATTGGTAGAGATGCGATGGGTACCATGACAAACACACTTATACTTGCCTTTGCCGGTAGTTATCTCAATATAATTATTTTTGTTTATCAGATAAATGCGAATGCAAACTATATCTTCAACGACAGCAATATTGCGATTGAGGTAATAACGGGAATTGGAGGCAGTATTGGCATAATAGCAACTGTGCCACTAGTAGCATTTATAAGTTCTGTATTAACAGTAAAAATAAAAGGTAAAAAGAACAAGAGAATAAGTTCAGCAAAAAGGGGCGATAAGCAATGAATATAATACTTGCATCAAAATCCCCCAGACGAATAGAATTGCTCAAAAATATAGTGGATTCGTTTGAGATAATGCCTGCAAACATTGATGAAGATGACATAACAAGCCCAAATATTGAGAATATACCGCAGTTATTGGCTGTTAATAAAGCGAGGCATATTGCAGATAGCCACAGCAATGCTCTTGTTATTGGCTGTGATACAGGCGTATTTATAGATGGCAAAATGCTTGGTAAACCAAAAAGTGAGGTAGAGGCATTTGAAATGTTGGCTACATTATCCGGAAGAACCCACAAGGTAATAACAGGCTGTGCAATAATCTTTAATGGTGAAATAATTGAATTTTCAGAGGAGACGGATGTCACCTTCACATTGCTTGATGAAGATAATATACGCAAGTATATATCTTATGGAGAGTGTATGGATAAGGCGGGCGCCTATGGCATACAAGGCAAAGGATCGATGCTTGTAGAGAAGATAAATGGCGATTTTTACAATGTTATGGGTTTGCCGGTGTGTAGGCTTGCAAAGGAAATGAGAAAATTTTTAGACGTCTAAAGGTAATGAACCAGCATAAAAATAAATATTAGTTAATAACAAAAGGCGATGCATTATGTAGGGTGCATCGCCTTTGTTGTATGACGGGCATATCAATGCTCTGTGGTGAAAGTCCACCGAGGC
>JAEDHT010000044.1 GCA_016296885.1 Clostridiaceae bacterium
CCTTCCCAGACTTAAGTCTACCACAAATCTTTTCCCACACTAAATTCCACCTCAAATTCCACTGTGGAACTTACTTTGGGAATTAACTATTGTGTTTTTTAGCGAATAAAGCCATAAAATGTAGTTGAATGTTAAATATGTTTATGATAAAATATAAACGAATATTCTTAGGAGGAGTAGTTTGTGAGAAGTGAATTATCATTTCCTAAAAAACCATATAGAACTCATGGTGGAGTAAAGGTATCACATTGCAAAAATACTGCTGATATCGAGTCTGCTATCATGCCACCGCCTGAGCGTGTAGAAATCTCAATGAATCAAAATATAGGTGCTGACTGTATACCGACGGTAAAAGTAGGCGACAGTGTATGCGTAGGTCAGACAATAGGCGATAGTGACAAATTTTTGAGTGTGCCTATCCATGCAAGCGTGTCCGGCATAGTAGAAAAAATTATCAGACGAGAAGATTATTCAGGTAGAGAAAGCGACGTTGTTGTTATAAAGTCCGATGGGCTTATGACTCCTATAGATGGAATCAAACCCCATAAGGCTGATAATTTAAAAGAGCTCACAGATGCAGTGAGAGCAAGTGGATTAGTTGGATTAGGTGGTGCTGGATTTCCTGCACACGTCAAGCTCAATGTGCCTGAGGGGAAGACAGTTGACACTCTGATAATTAACTGTGCAGAATGTGAGCCATATATCACAGCAGATCACAGAGAAGCTATTGAAAACTCATGGGATGTGTTTGGTGGAATATATGCTTTCAAGGATATAATCGGCATCAAGCGTGTTATAATTGGTGTAGAGGATAACAAGCCTGATGTTATAGATGTTCTAAAGCAGATAGCCGACAACCCCAAATATGATCCTGATGATTTGGTGCGAGTGCTTCCGCTTAAGGCGAGCTATCCTTATGGGGCAGAAAAAGTGCTTGTAAGAGCCTGTACAAACAGAGTGATACCGGCAGGAGGACTACCTGTTGATGTGGGATGTATTGTTATGAACATTACCAGTGTTTCTTTTATATCAAGATATATGAAAACCGGTATGCCACTAGTTGCAAAGAGAATTACCGTGGATGGTTCAGCAGTGAAAGAGCCTAAAAATGTTATTGCTCCGATAGGCACATCGATAAAGGATATTGTAGAATTTTGTGGTGGACTAAAAAGTGATGCAAAAAAAATCATACTTGGCGGGCCTATGATGGGTACGACGATTAATGATGATAGTGAGGTAATTAAGAAGAACACAAACGCTGTGCTTCTCTTTGACGAGAGAGAAGCGAATCTTATTCGAGAAACAGACTGTATAAGATGTGGCAAATGCGCCTCAAGCTGTCCTATGAAGCTTACTCCACCGATAATCAAAACATATATGAAACAAAAAGACATAAATCGTCTGGAAAAACTAGGTGTTATGACCTGTATGGAGTGCGGATGCTGTGCATATAGTTGCCCTGCAGGAAAGCATCTTGTGCAGATGATGAGAGAAGCTAAACAAATGATAAAAACTAAAAAATAGGGTATAGCATTTTACAAAAACATAAAGTTAGGGTATTAGAGTGTATGAGTAAATTAAGTGTTTCACCGTCACCACATTTTAAAAGTGGTATTACAACTCAAAAAATTATGCTGGATGTTATATTAGCATTGATGCCGGCTGTGATAGCATCATGTCTGATATTCGGACCAAGGGCGTTGATAATATATGCTGTAAGCTGTGGAAGCTGTGTGCTTTGTGAGTATTTTAGCAGAAGGATAATGAAAAGGACATCCACAATAAGTGATTTAAGTGCTATTGTTACAGGTGTTTTGCTTGCTATGAATCTTCCGGTGAGTATTAATCCACTTATTGTGGTGTTTGGAAGTGTTGTTGCTATTATTGTGGTCAAACAGATGTTTGGCGGTATAGGGCAAAATTTTGTAAATCCAGCTCTTACAGCCAGAATTATACTTTTGTCGTCATTTCCATCAAAAATGACTACATGGACAGAACCTTTTGCATATCTGAATGATAATATAGACTCTGTTTCTTCTGCCACACCTCTTGCGATGGCTGATGCAAATACCGATTATTTCAAGATGCTTATGGGAATTAGGGGAGGTTGTCTGGGAGAAACCTGTGCAGTAGCATTATTATTAGGCGGTATATATCTGATAGCCCGAAAGGTGATTTCGCCTATAATCCCGATTACATATATCTCTACTGTGTCTATATTTTCACTTATTCTTGGTCAAGATCCCATTTATCAGATTTTGAGCGGTGGAGTTATGCTTGGGGCTTTCTTTATGGCAACAGACTATTCCACATCACCTATAAATCCGCTCGGTAAGTTCGTTTTTGCGTTAGGCTGTGGAATCATCACCGTGGTGATAAGGCAGTTTGGTTCGTTGCCAGAGGGAGTATCCTTTGCAATAATACTAATGAATATATTAGTACCACACATTGAAAACCTCACCATGACAAAGCCTTTTGGGTTCGTTAGAACCAAAAAGGAGGCGTCAAAATGAAGAAGTTAAATGTAAAAAATGTATTATTTCCTGTTTTGTCACTTGTTGTGATTTGTTGTGTGGTTAGCGCTTTGCTTGCTGTTACAAATGCAGTAACAAAGAGCCGAATAGAGCAAAATGAAGAAGAAAACTCAAATGCTATGCGATATGAAATTTTCGCAGAAGCCAAATCCTTTGAGGACCAAGATATTTATTATATTGCACTGAATGATACCGGAGATACCATAGGATATGTGTTTGAAACATCGGCTAAGGGCTATGGCGGTGACGTATCAGTGATGACAGGTATTACGCTTGATGGCCAGATTAAAGGTATCAGAATATTATCACATAGCGAAACCCCGGGACTAGGCGCTAACTGTATAAATGAAGAATTTATACGCAGATTTGAGCAAGAAATACCTAAAAATGGCGAACTAAGTGTTGTAAAAGGTGAGCCATCAGAAAATGGAAATATTGATGCCATTACCGGCGCAACCATAACATCACAAGCTGTAACATCAGCTGTCAACAATGCCATATCAGAGTTTGAAACAATAAATAGGGAAGGTGATTAAAAATATGGCTAAAAGCAAAAATCTCCTTCAAGAAATCACAAAGGGAATTATAAAAGAAAATCCTGTGCTATGCCTGGTGCTTGGCACTTGCCCGACATTGGCTGTTACCACAGCTGCATCAAATGCAATAGGCATGGGTATAGCTGCCACGCTGGTTTTGGTATGCTCAAATGCCGCTATTTCATTGCTTAGAAATCTGATTCCTGATAAGGTGAGAATACCAGCCTACATAACAGTAATAGCCGGATTTGTGACAATCGTACAGATGCTTGTAAAAGCATTTGCACCGGAGATAGACAAATCCTTGGGCATATACCTTCCGCTTATAGTAGTTAATTGTATTATTTTAGGACGTGCTGAGATGTTTGCAAGTAAAAACAGAGTCTTGGCATCTATGGCAGATGGTCTTGGCATGGGTATTGGATTTACAGCGACACTTCTTTTAATGGGCTCTATACGAGAGCTTTTGGGTGCGGGCACAATCTTTGGACTGTCTATTCTCAAAAACTTTATGGATCCGATTATTATTTTTCTGTTGCCACCGGGAGGCTTTTTTGTGTTTGGTATGCTGATAGCACTGGCAAATAAGCTCAACAAGGGCAAAACAGCTAAAAATGTCTCTAACTGTGGGGGTTGTCCTATGCATGGCATCTGTATGAGTGATGGCAGAGAGGAGTGTGACAAATGAGAGCTTCTCATCTAGTGAGTATTTTCCTTGCGGCGATACTTACCGAAAACTATACACTAAATAAATTTTTAGGAATATGCCCGTTTTTGGGTGTATCTAAAAAGTTGAATACTGCGGTAGGTATGAGCAGTGCAGTTATATTTGTTATGGTACTTGCCACTGCTGTCACATGGCCTGTTTACTTCTATTTGCTATTGTCTAAGGGTTTAGAATATATGCAAACTCTTGTATATATCTTGATAATTGCAGGTCTTGTGCAGTTGGTCGAGATAGTGCTAAAAAAATATATGCCGTCATTATATAATTCACTTGGAATATATCTGCCGTTGATTACGACCAACTGTGCTGTTCTTGGTGTGACACTGCTTGTGGTGGAAAGACAGCAAGCTGATGCAAATTATGGGTATATAGAAGCACTTGTAAATGCGTTTGGGGCAGGCGTGGGATTTTTGGTTTCTATGGTGATTTTTTCAGGAGTGCGCAGTAGGATTGAAAACTGCGACATTCCGGAATCTCTTAAAGGTCTGCCTATCACGTTGATTGCGGCATCTCTTGTGGCTGTATCATTCTTAGGGTTTAGCGGTATAGCATAAATAAATGATAAGGGGTATATAAGATGGATATTGTTTCTGCTATATTGCTTGTGAGCGCTATAGGATTGGTAGTGGCTGTTGTTCTGGTGATTGCATCGACTGTAATGGCAGTGCCTGTAGATGAAAAAGCAAAAAGACTTGAGGAAGCCTTGCCGGGTGCCAACTGTGGTGCGTGCGGATTTTCGGGTTGTAGTGGATATGCAAAGGCACTTTCCTGTGGCGAGGCACGAGTGGGGCTTTGCTCACCCGGTGGGGATGAGGTAGCTATGGAGCTATCAACAATACTAGGTGTAGACGCTGTAAAAGCAGATAAAAGAGTTGCTATTGTGCGATGCCGTGGAAATAGTGATGCAAGCGAAAGAAAAACAGAATACACAGGAATAAAAAGCTGTGCTTCTGCCATACAAATTTATAATGGTGCTACATCATGCTCATATGGGTGCATTGGCTATGGTGACTGTGTGGCAGCTTGCTCAAAAAATGCAATTAAAATATGTTCATCGCTGGCAGTGGTGGATCAGAATATCTGCATGGGATGTGGTGAGTGTGCCAATGCTTGCCCTAAGCACTTGATAAGCATAGTACCTGTGAAAAAACGTGCAGTTGTGCTATGTTCCAGTTGTGACAAAGGTTCCGACACAAGAAAAGCCTGCACCGCCGGCTGTATTGCCTGTAAAAAGTGCGTAAAAGCGTGTGAACAGGGCGCAATCGAAATTGTAAATTTTAAGGCACATATAGATCCTGAAAAATGCACAGGATGTGGAAAGTGTGTGGATGAGTGCAATTTTTCATGTATCTTTATGGTAAATGGGTAAGGAGGATTAATTATGCAAAGACGTGACAAAATGAATTATTATCTCGATATAGCCGAGACAGTGTTGGAGAGAGGCACCTGCCTCAGAAGAAACTATGGTGCGGCAATCGTAAAAAACGACAGAATAATTTCCACAGGCTATGTGGGTGCGCCAAGGGGCAGAAAGAATTGTTGTGACCTGGGACAATGCAGACGTGAGGTTATGAATGTGCCAAGAGGGCAGAGATACGAGCTTTGCAGAAGTGTGCACGCAGAGGCTAATGCTATAATAAATGCCGCCGGTGTGGAAATGATAGGCGCTGAACTGTTCCTTGTAGGTAAGGATGCCTTGAGTGGTGAATATGTGAAAAATGCAAGCTGCTGCTCTATGTGCAAAAGACTTGTGATAAATGCAGGCATAAGCCGAGTTATCATCCGCAATGACAATGATAACTACACGGTTGTAGATGTAAAAGACTGGGTTATCGATGACGAATCACTCACAGATGAACTAGGATATTAAAAAATCTCAAAAAAGACTTGAAATAGTGTTTGATATGGTTTACAATAAGTGACGTAAAAATTTAATATATTTCATTTTTAAGCAGGGGTGCCCGTTTGCATATGGGCTGAGATTATACCCTTTAACCTGATTCGGACAATGCCGACGTAGGGAGTTTTGAGATTGATTTGCATTTTTTTAAGCTCTCTTGATGTGTCGCATCAGGGGGCTTATTTTTGAATAAGATGAAAGGGAGTTTTTTATGAATTCAACAAAAAGAAATACGGTTCTATTCTTAACCGAGAGTGCAATCATGGTTGCGCTTGCCACTGTGCTTAGTGTGCTGAAGTTGATCGATATGCCGTATGGTGGTAGTGTTACAATTTGCAGTATGCTTCCCATTGCCTTTGTGGCTTATAGATATGGTTTTCCAAAAGGTCTTATTGTATCACTTGTATATGCACTGGTTCAGATGATTTTAGGCTCAGATAATTTTTCATATGCTACATCTGCCACAGCGGTTGTGCTTATTATCGTGCTTGATTATTTGATTGCATTTTGTGGTTATTCCTTTGCAGGCTTGTTCTCTAAGTCGAAAATGAGTCAGACCACAGCACTTGGTATCTCTGTGGTTATGTCCGGCTTGTTTCGTTATGTATGCCATGCAACGAGTGGTTACGTAGTATGGCGTGATCTTTCTGCCCCTGCTAAGGATGCATGGATTTATACTATAGCATATAATGCGGCATATATGATTCCGGAAATAATAGCAACATTTGCAGCTGCTATCGGGCTTTCTAAGCTTATCAATCTTAGGGGCAATAGAGTTTCCGTAGTTAAAAGTGAGTCTAAGGGTAAGTTTTCCTTGCCAAGAGCTATAGCATTGATTATTATGGTCGTTTCATCAATGTTTGCTATTGCAATGATATTCAGCAAGCTTCAGGCAGAAGACGGCACTTTCAGTGTGGCTGGCATAAGCAATATAAATTTTGTTGGTCTTGGTATCACGGTGGGAACTTTCCTTGTAGGTGCTGTCCTTTTTGGCATGAACAAGGCAAAGAAAAACTAATTTATAAATACGAATAAAAATTAAAAGGCAGTTCACTTTAAGTCGGGAGTGAACTGCCTTTGCTATGTTGTTAATTAAAATAATTCAGCTTATCAATATTGTTAATCAAGCTGTTTCCTATATTGTCATCAAAAATATCATCAAGTCCAATTTCCTCTAATGCATCAGTGAAAGAATATTCTCCTATAGGCAAGGACAGTGCCTTGATATATGTTTCTGCGGCCTCTTTTTCGCCGTTTGGGATGAGTGCTGCTATTTCCAGTGCTGATAGTGCCGACACGGCATAGCTGACATAATAAAATGCACTCTCAAAGTTGTGTGAAATAAGCATCCAGTCGTATTCGCCATAATACAACATATCCTCATAGCCATAGTCCTCAGCAGTTTCATAGAATAGCTCACACACGCGATATGTCGTTAGGTTTTTCTCTTCAAACACTCTACGCTGAAATTCATCATACATACATCCCTCTATTACAGAACGCATCAGATTACCAATAGTGCATTGCTTTGCCTCAATTGCGTATTCGCCAAATACCCCATCATAAAATAGAGTGAATATGACCTCCATTCCTTGTGACTGTAGTTCTGCCAAATCATAGTCGCAATATCCCCACACAGAGTCTTCGGGGTTGTAATATGATGATACGAAGTGTCCAAACTCGTGAAACATGGTGGAATAATCAAGGTAGTTTTCATATGGTGAATTAAATATAAAAGGCTCCTTGTAGTTTGTGATGTAAGTTGTAAAGCCCATATTGTTTTTTGTCATGCTTGGCTCGATATCATTCAGATTGAGATCAATAAGAGCATTATAAGCGTCAAGAACTTCTGGTGAAAGTTTTTTTGCGCCGTACTTCATCATATCCTTTATTCTTTCTGAAGAAACATCGAGTTCTGAATAACTTAATGTGGCTTCTGCCTCTTCAATTTCGTCTATATGTTCCAGATAGTAAGGAACAATATCTTTTTTTACACTCTCGCACAATGCACTTACGTCATCAGGAGTATAATTTCTTCCAAATACATTTTCGTAGGCATATTCTGCATAGCTGTCATAGCCGTTAAGTGTTGCTATCTGTTTACGGGTTTCTACTAAATCTAGATACACCTCTCCAATCTGATACGGGTCGATCTCGTCAGCAATCATAAGCTCACCGTATTTTAATGTTAATTCAGTTTCTTTATCGAGTAATTTGTTGTTTTCTTCTGAATTTTCTTCATCATAGCTTAAGGCATATTCTTTGATATATTCAGGAATGTCATTTGCTATGTTACTATGTTCGCCCTCAAGCACGCTTTTTAATGCAATAGTGAGAGATGTCTGTGATGCTATAGCAAGCACGGATTCTTCATAGCATTTGTCGGAAATTTCTTCGTCAGACGGATCTTGATAATTCATAATTTCAAGCAAATTATAGTTTGTCACGATCGTATGTAGCATTTCGTTGAGTTGGTTATATTTCTGCATAAAGCCTTCGCTGTCATCGGTTTCAGCGTAGGACTCCAGTTCATCACAAAGACGGTTAAACTCGTCTTCGTTTACTTCCTGTATCTCCATATCCTCAAACTTAGTATTCCCTCCGGAATACTCCGGAAAATAATCCCCATCAACCAACGGCGTGAAGCTTGTATTAGATGGTTGTGATGAAAATGGGGTGTCTGGCAATTTATTATCTGTTATTTTACGACTTCTAAAAATACAAGAGCTTAGCGAGAGCAAAATCGAAATGCATAATACTGATGCAATTATTTTTCTCATATGTTTTCTCCTTTTTATGAATTCTTCTTAATAATTCTACCATAAAAAACATACAAAAGAAAACAAATTTTTGAAGTCTTATATAATTCTCTCCAAAGTTCGCTTATCATAAAAAGATAGATTTTCGGTTTCTATGCTAAACAGGTATTTTTTTTGCCGACGAGGACATTTGGTTTTAACTCTACCTTTTTATGCTTTACTTGCACTACACCAAGACAAAACTAAACGTTCAATTATTATCTGTTTTTTGTAATTTCTTAGAAGTTTTAATTTTGCTTTATTTAAAATTACTTCATCAATATCAGGATATATACATTCTGTGCACATTCCCAAACTATCTATATCAACTTTATCGAGCAAACATTCACTTTTGAATTGATAAATACAAAAGCTGTTTTCGCATTTCATTTTAAACACCTCAAAACATATAACTGTTTTAAATTATTATAACATTATTTAAAAGATTACTCAAGTGCGTATACGCAACAATGTAACATTTTGTACAATACTTTTGAGGTGAATTAAATGAACGTCAAAGATGTTGTTGCCGATAGATTCAAAAAATTGTGTGAGGAAAGAAACATAAAAATAAACGAATTAGCAAATATATCAGGAGTTACTCCTTCTACTGCATACAGTATGATGGATACGAGTAGACGAGATGTATCTATAACTACAATTAAGAAATTTTGTGACGGTTTAGGAATAACTCTGGGAGAGTTCTTTTCTACACCGGAGTTTGATGATTTAGAACAAGAAATTAGGTAAGGCAGGAATAACCGACATACTTTCGGTGTGTTTACTGTTTAAAAACAAAGTTTCAAACCGCATTTTCTTTTGATATGATTTCTCTAATACTATAATTTTGTGTTTTGACTTAAAACAAGCATATATTATCCCCGATGAAAGCGAGGAAAACCTATGATAAAAGTGCTATTTGTCTGCCACGGCAATATTTGCAGATCCCCGATGGCAGAATTTATTTTAAAGGATATGGTATCAAAACGTGGCGTTGCTGATCAATTTGAGATTTCGTCGTCAGCCACCAGCACCGAAGAGATATGGAATGGTGTAGGAAATCCGGTCTACCCACCCGCTAGAGCTGAGCTTGCAAAACATGGTATTAGCTGTGAAGGTAAAAGAGCAGTACAGTTAAAGGCTTCTGATTATGATTATTATGACTATCTTATTGGTATGGATAAGATGAATATTCGTAATATGGAGCGTATAACAGGGCATAGAGCAGGAAATAAAATAAAGATGCTTTTGGAATATAATAATCAAGATATACCAATTAGTGACCCATGGTACCATGGAGGATTTGATGAAACCTATCGTGATATAGTAACCGGTTGCACTGCATTTTTAGACTTCTTAGAAAAGTCAGAAAAAATTCAGTAAAGAACTCTTTAGATTTTACCCGATATGAGTGTTTAGTGATATTCTAGCAATTTTATTCGATATATATTTACACACTGCCGAGATATTTGAAATTAATAATTAAGTGATATAAATTCAATTATTATATAATTAATAAAAAATAATTTTATTTTTAACAAATTTTGTATTGATTTATCAAAAATTAAATAGTATAATATTCTTGCATAGAATAATATACATTTACTAGATCGTTGTTCTAGGTAGTGTATATTATTTGTGGATTTTTCCTATTAACTTTCAGGAGGTAATTTATGAGCTCATTTAAAAAGTATGTTGCGGAATTTATTGGTACCTTTGTTCTAGTCTTTATAGCGTGTGGAACAGCTGTTATTACAAACTGCGGTGAATACATAGGTGGCTACATTCTTACTGCTGTAGCATTTGGTTTGGTTATAGTTGCCATGGCATATTCTATTGGTAATATTTCAGGGTGCCATATTAACCCTGCTGTATCATTGGCTATGCTTATTAGTGGTAAGATGAACGTAAAAGATTTTATCGGATATGTTATAGCTCAGTTTTTAGGAGCCACAGCCGGTGCAGGTGGACTTGCACTTCGTTTTAAAATTGAGAGTGGCTTAGGCGCAAACAATATTTCACGTGGACTCACAACGTCTATTTTGGTTGAAATTATTTTGACCTTTATATTTGTTATCACTATATTGGGAGTTACCTCCAAGAAAGAATATCAAAGCGTATCTGGCGCTGTAATTGGTCTATCACTTACTTTAGTACATATTTTCGGTATTGCCATCACCGGTACTTCAGTTAATCCAGCCAGAAGCTTTGGGCCTGCAATATTTGTAGGTGGAGAAGCTCTCTCATGCCTATGGGTGTTCATTGTTGCTCCGTTTGTTGGAGCAACACTTGCAGCACTTGTTTATAAATTCTTATCAAGTGAAAATAAAAAATAATTCATCTTAAAAGGAATAAATCAACATAATCAGAAATATTTGGGCTCCGTGTGTATTGGTTATTACACGGAGCTTTTTTATGCTTCTTAATACATATTTTAGTGTTAATTATCATAATATTGATATGAAGAAAGACAGGAGAGAGGAAGAATATTATTGAAAAAAATCTTTTTTTGCCTATTTACCATAATATTTTTGGCTGGATGTAGTAGCCCCGATGCAGTTGCCACATATCCTGATATAAGCAATACTTATTCGGTGTCTGTATGTTCAGGGGAGCTTCAAATATCAGGCGTATTATCATACTTAAACTCAAACAATATTACATTTACATATAATGAGCCAGAGTATGCAGATGGATTTGAAGTAAAAATAAATGGTGATATGTATGAAATTACAATGGGTGAGTTAAGCCGAAAATATAATGGCACACCTTTTTCAGAAGACTCTCCTATAGCACTGCTAATAGAAATTTTTAGGCTAATAGAGCAAGGTAACGCAACTCAGACAGAAAGTGCAGAAAACATATCAAAATATAAAGTAGATTGTGATGCCACCACCTACACAATAGAAGTAGAAAGTACCACCGGTGCAATCATAAGCATATATTCTGACAAGCTTGAAATAATGCTCAAAAGATCCATATAAAAGAAAAAACCGACAAACGAGCAAATAAAACTCAATTTGTCGGTAAATTTTTTATTATTTTTCTGTATCGTCTTTCTTCTTTCTGCTAAAGAAAGATTTTTTCTCGCTTTTTTCAGTTGTCTTAGCAGGAAGTTCCTTAACTGTATCGATAGAAGAAATAGCCCAGCGCTTGATACGGATGTGAGTGCGGTTAGATGATGTTTCGATAACGATAGAATTGCTCTCATCATCTTTAATACTGACAACTTTACCCATAATTCCGCCGATCGTTGTAATTTCATCGCCGATCTCAAGATTGTTGCGCATTGCTTCTTCTTGTTTTTTCTTCTTTGACTGTGGTCTGATAAGAATGAAATAGAAAGCAGCAATTATAACAGCATAGATTATAAGAATAGTATAGCTACCTCCTGTTTGTCCTGCTGCGTCAGCAGCATTAGCTGCACCGGCTGCTTCGCCTGCAAACTTGATGCCAAGTAAGTGTAAATTCATATTTTACCTCCGATTTTTTATTAAGCTAAAATATTATATCAGCTTTTTATAATGCTTTCAATATGTTTTAGAAAAATAATGGCTTGATTTTTGTTATAGTTAATTCCCAAAGTAAGTTCCACAGTGGAAGTTGAGGTGGAATTTAGTGTGGG
>JAEDHT010000045.1 GCA_016296885.1 Clostridiaceae bacterium
GCATATTAAATCAACTTATTATATTACAAAGGTGTCCTATCGTCAAGGCGAAAGGAACAAACGGATTTGACCGATTTGTGAATTTTTTGCCGAAAAAGCCCCCGACTCGTCCCTCCTCCCATGCATGCACCGTCTGGCGGCAAGGACTGCCTCCCTGTCTTTCGCAGAACTGCCCTCCTTGCAAAAAAGGCAGGCATCAGGTAAAATCGACTACGGGTATTTCTATGTAAAGCCGCTGCCTCCCGCCCTGCACGGTCAAGGGGCACGGCGCACCTTAAAAATTCCACTTTCCGCAGACAAAATTCTCGGCTGAAGGGGTGTCTCTTCGGCGCGGATTCCTGTAATGTGATCTTGAAAGGAGGGGCAAAAACGATGCAACCTGAAAAAATCGGCGATTTTCTTGCCTCGCTCAGAAAAAGCAAAGGTTTCACCCAGCAGGAGGTGGCCGAGCAGCTCAATTTATCCAACAAAACCATCAGCAAATGGGAATCCGGCGCAGGTTTGCCGGATGTGTCCGTCCTGCCGGCGCTTGCCGAGCTGTACGGGGTTTCGGTGGACGACATTCTGGCCGGGCAGCGGTTAAAAAGAGATGTGGCCCCACACGATACGCCGGAGCGCTGGGACTACTACACGCTCCGCTCACGGATAAAGCTGGACATCGCTTTTCTTGTGGCGCTGACATTAACGCTCATCAATCTTCTCATCTGTGCCGGCGATGCCGACCTTTTCACCGCCTGGCAGCACCCTGTCGGCATCCTGTTGTGCCTGATGGTCATGGCCATCGGCATGATCCTTGCCACATACCCATTGCGCCAGGTACCGCAAGCCTATCGGACACAAATCACCCACCGTATTGCCGTATACCTGCTGCTTCTTGTTTCCGCGGATTTGGTCAGCGTCTTTTCCATTCTCGCCCGGTATCTTTCCCTGCATCTTGGGACAGCCGTATTTCTCTATGACCTTCATTGTGCGGCCGCTATACTGATCGGCTTGCTGTGGCGGCTGACGGAGCGCAAATACGGCCCCTTGCTGACAGGCAGCAGGCGTAAGGTATTCTTTGCCGGTACGGTGCTGCTTTTCCTGTCGGATGCCCCGGCGGACATCTTCTGTAGCCCAAGTATCATGCAGAATCTCAAAAATCGTCGAGTACATTAAACGTTGGTACTGAACGAATAACTGTGACATTAATTCGCGATCGTCACTATCTTCTATAGCGAGTATACATATGGGTATCACGTGTTTTCCCTCATCTTATATTGGTTAATAGCCATTCCAAATTTCATATCTCGGAGAACAAGGAGCAGCGCCTCGCGCCGATCAACTGACAGTTTTTTATGTCAGACACTATACCTCCGATTGTTTTCCCCGCGACGAATTCTTCATTAAAGATATTGGGCGAAATGCTCTGATCCGTACGTCCCAATAGGTAGTCTGTAGTAGCATCAAAATAATCGGCTAAACAGATCAGTTTTTCCACATCCGGAAAATGCATGTTGTTTTCATAATTTGAAATAGTCCCGGCAGTTACAAAAAAATTTTCGCTAGCTGATCTTGAGTCAAATGCCTGTCCTGACGCAGCTCTGCAAGTAATTCTCCAAAATTGGCCATATTTGACACCCCAGTTAAATTATAAAAAGTATTATAGTTTATCCGGAATGAAAATTAGTTAAATCAATAGATTTTTCATAGTTTTCGAGGAAATATATCACATATTGTTAGTTTAATTAAAATATTGTATAATATTATAACAGATAAACTTGTGTTGCGTTACCAGTTTAAGTGGTGTCTACTATTCAAACAGAAATAGAGGTACATTGTATGTCCAGGAAAGAATACAAGGATGGGATCTCAGCCGAGAAACTCTTTATGCATTCTCTGTATAATGAATTTATCGGTTTAATGGTTATGACCGCAAAAAAATACGAATCTGATCCAGATGAAGTTGATGACATAATCCAGGATAGTTTATTAAAACTAATACCGAAAATTAGTATTTTGCAAGGGTTGGAGCGTTGCATATTGGCAGCCTACATTGTCTCTACAGTCAGGAATACCGCTATAAACCACGTCAAAAAGAAACATATTACTATGAAGCATCATGTAAAAGAAGAAATATCTGATATCCCCGAAGATGCATTACCGCTGGACGAGTTATTAATTTTACGAGAGAAGAAGAATTGTCTAATGCAAATATGGGCAATTTTGCCCGAAGATGACAGAATCTTACTTGAAGGTAAATATATTTTAGGGTACACCGATACAGACCTCGCAAATGAACTAAAAATTAACCCGAATAGTATCAGAATGAAGTTAACAAGAGCGCGAAGAAAAGCATTTAATCTTATGACCAATATAGAAGGAGATCGTTAAAATGACCAGAAGAGAGTTTTTGCAAGAGCGCTATGAAGATGCGCTGTTTGCTCTTCTTATGGATGATGTAGCGACAGCCGAAGGCGAAAAAGCTATTGCCGAAAATGAAAACCTAAATAACAATTCGAATATTTCGATTTCCGCAGATCTGCAGCAAAAATGCAGAAAAACAATTAACAGAAGTTTTTCAAGCAAAAGAATGCACAACACATCGCGCGTATTTTCTAAGGTTGTGACGCGGATTGCAGTTATTGCATTAATCGGTACACTCCTATTTACTACTGCGTTTGCCGCTTCACCTTCTTTCCGAACCAAAACATTGAATTTTATGATTGAGGTATTTGATGAAGGCACTGCATTTCGCGCTACCGGAGAACAGTTGGATACTTCAAACATCGAAATAACAACCAACTGGTTACCCGATGGCTTCTCATTAGCAGACGAGCTCCAAAATACTGCTGTAACATGGAAACAATATCAGTCCCAAGCCGGCCAACTATTAGAAATAAATGTTCGCAAATTAAGCGAAGGTGATGCTACGGCCTTTGATACCGAAGATGCCAAAACGGAAGGAATTACCATTCATGGCTATACGGCTATGAAAATCACAAAAAATAATTGTGTTCAGATTATATGGACGCAAGAGGATTTAGGAGTGGTTGTAGAAATATTCGGAGAAAATGTTGAGGATGATATCACTATATGTTTTGCCGAGAACATCTCCATATTGCCAAAATAAGAAATTATAAATTATTTGTTTCGTTTTTTCTGAACGGTGTTTTCTTCTACGGGCATGTCCCCAATAATACTTAGGAGGAAATATCTATGAAAAGAAAAACAATTCGGAGTTTTTGCGCCATTCTATCCATCATTTGCATTTTGTCGCTGCTGCCGATCCAGGCAATCGCCGCGCAAATGCCAACAGATTCACCCCAATATACCGGTATCTCTACCATAAGTGCAAATCTTGATATCAGTACGAGCGGATATGCAACCTGCTCTGGAGCCACTAGAGGTAACACCGGATACACGGTTGAATTAGTTGTTCAGCTCAAGCAGGATGGCACTACAATTAAGACTTGGCGGGAATCCGGAACTGGCTACCACAATATCAGTGAAGGATACTATGTTACAAAAGGACATAATTATCAGGTGGTAACAACTGTAAATGTCAGAAACTCGGCAGGAACACTCGTTAGCACTCCCTCTATTTCCACGAGTTTGAAATCATATTAAGAACTGTCTTCATAGCAATTATTTGGTCCCAATTATTAAGAGGAACTAACACTGTCTAGTCAGATGTTAGTTCCTCTTTTTTACTATATACGACAGATTTGTGTTGCATTTTTAGGCTTTAACTGTATTTATAGATAAGGTACAATAAGTTGCGCAAATTGAAAAAGAGATAAAGATAGACATGGTTTGCAGGCTCTGTTAGAATGAAGTTACCACACAAACATTCAGAAAAGGAGACAGCAAACCATGTCCGAGAAGATTGTACAACTGAACGAAGAAGTAATCAAGGGGCAATTGAAAGAATTGGTCCGAGGCAGCGTAGAGGAAACGCTGAACGAGCTGCCGGAGCAGGAAGCAGAGAAACTGACCCAGGCGGCCCGCTGCGAACGAAATGAGGCCCGCCAGGGCTACCGCAGCGGCCATTTCAAAACTCGAACAAGTTACTGTAGGATATTGGGTAGCCAAATTTGCTGATAAATTTGATCGTGGCGGAGAAGATGGTTGGATCGAGTATTATGGCTTTTGATAGCAGCGAACAGATTTAAAGAAACAGGAAAAGCTCTAAAAAATGAGTGAAAGAAGGAGGAAGTATGCGCCATAAAGAAAAGAATGAACGGCTTGTTTTGGTTCCATTTGCGATTTCCAATATTCCGCTATTATACAAATGGATATCCGAATTAGCTGAAAAACATTGGTCCGTCAAGGGGGCCGGACTTGGATGGGTCTCTTTGCAGCGCTCGCAGACTCAATCATCACAGTATTTTCTTAGAGATCGCGGTGACGGAGGCGTAGATCCCAGCCAAGCGGTATTATCGGAGATGGAGAGCAGCGGATGGGAATATATTGGCCGTTTCAAAAGAATTCAGATATTTTCAAAAGAAGCTGAAACAGGCTCGGATCTTATTCCTGAATACAAATTGAGCAGTGATTGCAGGAAAAAACCGCTGATATTATATATCATATTATTTTCCCTTTTACTGCTCCTATTCTTTGCTTTGCTGTATATATGCCGAAGGGAAAACCTGCCATATGACATGAGTATTCCTGCTATTGTGTGGTCAGCAATTGTTTTGCTGCATGTTCTTGCCATCATTGTCTCGCTGGTAATTGTTTTGCAGATGGGCCCAAAAGGTGAAAACAATCAATCTCTTTATAAAACCATCAGGATAATAGGTGTAATCGACCATTATCTGCGTGTAACAATTATTTCGCTCTTTGTGATACCATTGCTTCTTTCCTTTTTCATCTGAATAAAACCTTATCGAGGTCGGGTCGCTGGCCTCCCGTCGTAAGGAGGTATCTCCATGAAAGAAAACCGTTCTAAAAATAAATCTTTCTCTGTCAAGGGATGGATAGTGGGTATTATTACTGCGAATATTTTGGGCATACTTACTTGGCTACTTCCTATGCTATGTAAAAATTGGCTGCTATCCATATCTTTGGAAGATTTCTATGCAAAATACACAGCGACATTTATGTTTTGTGCCACAATGCCGCTTGCCCAAAGTATTATACTGTTGTACAACTCAAATCGAAAAAAGGGCATCTCTATTAGTCGCGGCATAAAAGCAGATATATGGATGATTTTAATCGTCAATATTTTCGCCTTCTTGTCTATAACTATATCCCACGCTGTCATTGATTCTAACAGCGAGATTATGAGTGAACGCTATCAGCAATGGGGTGAATTTATTATTCATTACGGCGGCATTTATGTGGCTGCCATGCTGCTCTCTTTGCTGTTTGGTATTGCGGCCATACGCCGCTTTAAGAAAGACGATGGGGCAAGCCATGGATAAAGAGAGCACTGTGGCTGCGATGATTCGGAAGGGTGTAGAAGCTACGGGGGCCTGGACAATCGGCAGCTTGTTAGCCCACGCGATGGACGCAAATGACAGAGGAGGGTACGATGGTATTGTTGCGTGGTATTCCTATTGACGAAGCACTTTTGACTTATATTGGAACATTGCCTGATCTGATTAGGTACTATTTAATAGACGGTTTTTTATTTTTAGTAGGAATCCATTATTGGAAAGATTTTTTCAGAGAGTATGGAGCGGAGAGGATAACCGAAGATTCCGTGAGGCAGAAGTGGAATTCTGTTCGGAAATGGAGCAGTATACTGTGTGGCCTCGCATATTTTCTCCTTATGTTCTGTGTAATTTCCGATAACCCGGCAGAAAAGGTTGTGGAGTTCCGCATTCTTGTCGCAATTTTGCTGCTTGGTTACACGATCCGAAGTGCAAATAACTATTGGGCCTGTCGGACATTTTTCCCCAAAAAACATCGTGCAGAGAAATAGAACGTGTCCGAAAGAATGATTCTGTCCATGCGAGGCGATTTCTTTCATGTGCTCTCCCCCCCCTCTCGGTGCATACCGCACTGAGTGGGGAGCGCTAAGATAACACCTTCCACGAAAATCCAATGAAAGAGCCAAATCCATGTTGATTATCGCCCACCGTTTGACGACGGTTAAAAACTGCGACCAGATCATTGTGTTGGATCATGGCGAGATGTGCTCCCGCGAGATAATTATCCGCAGGACGGCGATATCACTATGTACAATGCCGCTATTTTGAAAATGTTAACCTTGGTTACGCAATTGCTTCTATTGCAGACCGCTGTGATGGCTGCAGCGACGGCTATATCACTTGGACTGGATGGGGCGGTTACGGAAACTACTGCTAATTACTTTGCTTGGAGTGTAAAATGAAAAAAGAAAGGTTTGGGCTATATTGTACCCCGTTGCTTGCGGCAACATTTGCTGTTTCATTTTTGGTCGCACTTATAATCGATTCGACTTTTTGGGATTCGCCCTCAAGATATAACCCGTGGATATGTATCGGAATATCCTGTGTTGCAGACATCTTTATTTATCTATACTCTAACCTGCATAGGCAACAAATGATGCTTCGAATCGTAATAAGTTTTACTGTATTTTTGGGGGTACAAGCTATTCTTGCCCTATTGCCAATCTATTACACAAATTGTCCTAATTGGGTATTGCTCCCTATTTACTTTGCTTTCATACTCTATGGACTGTTAGATTTCTTTTCCCTCCGCAAAAAACCTGATGCATCTTTGTTGACCTTAAACTATGGACACCGTGCGCACGGCGGTGTCCAATGAAGATGAAATGTCCTATTGATACGGTATTATCAGGTACAAAACTGATGATATAAAACAGCTTTTTAGGTCTTCAGCTAAGAAGCAAAAACTAACTTAGGGATAATATCCCGGAAAAGAAGTATCTTATGTATACTTATCAGAATGGGACCGCAGCATTGAAGATGCCCAGCAACTATGTACCTCTTACAGAAGAGGAAATGACCTATGTCGATGGCGGGTATAGTTTTCTGAACGATGAAACTATGAAGTGGTGCAAGTATAAGACAAGCACATTTGCAACTTTTATTGATGTGATGGCCGCTTGTGCTACCGTGTCTCTTAGTGCAGGCGCGACGGTTTATGCCGCGTCCCAAAAAGTTGGTTCAAAACTTGTAGGAAAAATAATCTCTGTTGTTACTAAATTGCAAGGATGGGCGACATCTTCGGTTGAAAGTCGTTATATTTCATCTATAGTTGCAACTGCGACTGCTAGTTTGACTATTGGTGGGCTAATTGCGAATGCTATGGATAGAGGTGACCGTGGCGGTTATGATGGATATGTTGAAGTGTATGGTATGTATAAATAATCACATCACAATTAATTTGTACAAACTATCTGATCGTAAAGCATAAAAAGGAGAGCAACTATGGGATTTATTCTGAATAATATGTTTATTATTTTTGTTATTGATGTGGTATTTTCGTTTTCTCAACTGCTCAAAAAACCGCCAAAACACCATAACAATTTGGACTGGTGGTTGCCAAAACATTCTTTTTTAATGGCCTGCATCTTTATCTTATCGATTGTTTGTGCACTTTTATGGAGCGTCATATCTGAGAAAAACCTAATTATTACAGTAGTTGCGACCTTGCTATTATTGGTTTCCCACGGCTTGACGATGCTAATAAATTATAGGGCTGTTGGAAAAGTATTTATTCCACATGCTAAACAGGAGAATACAATAGATGAACATGACCCAAAAGCCGAATAAAAGCAGACTATAACATATTATTTGGATATGATGAAAACTTATTCTTGTTTAGGCATCGAGCAGATCGATGCCTAAACAAGAATGCATATTACGCAACGGCTTTACAAGGAAAACTATTAAGGAGATGTGATTTATGCCAAAATTGGAAATATCATACCAAAAGACATTAAAACTCACCAATGTCCTTACGGCAAAAATGACCGCCTAGGACATGCAGGACATCTTTGCCGAAAAAATAGAAAACCACATCAAGTCAAAATAAAATAAGGACAAGCCGGAAACGCCCGCTTTGCCGGAGGTGTCGGATGAAGATGAGATATCCTATTGATACGGTATTATCGTGTCATCGCACGATGATATATAAGTAAACCTGGGTGTACGGCGGTTTTACAAAAGAAAATTTTTGAGGAGGTAAGATTGAATGAGTTACGTTATAAAAAGTATAGAAAGTTCAAACTACAATTGGAGGAAACCCAATGAAAAAATGTGAGCAAATTTTCTATATCATGTATGCGCTTGTCGGCTTATATACGATACTGTCATCAGGGTTGTATTTACATGGCACAATAGAAAATCCAATCTACCTGCAGATAGGTTCGGTTCTTGTGTTAATATGCTCTGTAATAACTATTATTATCAGCTTTCGCAAGATAAGACAACGCAACAACAAAGGCAATAACACTCATTAAATGAGGCTCTTGCGACTTTCCTGAATGAGCATATGCGCTTCCTCATCGGGACAGGAATTGTTTATGTCCTCGATAGTATCGATTACCGTATACTGAAACAATTTAAGAAATAAACGAGGAATATGCTGAAACTATCGCCCCCTCGGTGTGCGTACGGCACCGAGGGAGAGAATAACGCAAGGATGTTTTGCAATTCGCGAGGACGAGCTGGAAATGCCTGCCCTGCCGGAAGTGTCTGATGAAGATGAAATGTCCTACTGATACGGTATTATCAGGTACAGAACCGATAATATAAATCGCTTTTTGGGTCTGCAGCCAAAAAGCAAAAAATAATACAGGAGGTAAGTAGGATGACTACTTACAATAATGGTATGGATGGTCAAAATACTAATCGACCTATGGGAGGTAGTATGAAGGATAAAACATTCATTTTATTTTTTACCGGTCCTTTTTCGGTTCTGGCAATCATGGTGATCCTCTTCAGCCTTTTCTTGTACCATATTACAGAAGGGACCAATTTCCTGATAATGCCATCTTCGCTGCAGCTTTGGGGTTCCATTTGTATATGCTGTATTGCCGATATTATAATAAATGTAAAATTTCAAAAGATACTTCGAATGAAGCTCGGCGTTATGAAGCGCATAACAGGCGCCTGTTTTATATGCGTTCCATACTTCACAGTTACAAATTTGATTCCTGATAAAACAACAGCAATGCCTATATGGTCCTTTTTGCTTGTATGTGTTGTATTTGCTGCTGCAGACGGAATATGTCTATATAGAACTCGAATAGGAGCAAGGCTCTTTCATATGAGAACCAGGAAAAGGAGGTAGTAAAGGCCTTGCGCTGATTCCGTGTCTACAGACGGCTGTAGCAGGTGCGGGATTCTTTGGCGCTTTAGCAACAGCGCGTGGACTAAGCGCGTGGTTCTTTACTGAAGCTGCAAAGCGTGGCGGAGCATATGTTGGCTATCGTTCATCGAAAAACAAACTGCTCTGTGGCTGCGGAAAGTATAACGGTTGAGGAGTAATGCTATGGACAGCAAGTTACATATTGTATGGTTTGTATCGCAAGTAATGTTCTTGTTATCTTTATTGGCAAAAACATTTTTACAGAAAAGAGATAGAGTTGTGCCGAAGGGATTAAGCATAGTCGGAGTTCTTTTCGGAATTGTCGCACTCTTATCCGTTTTGCTGATTTTAGGCAAAAATTAGCGCCGAATATGTAAGCTACTGTAAGTGGTAATATATAGCCTTTGGCTGCTTGATTGCTTATCATGCGGACAGATGCGATGGTTCTCTTGACGGGAAGGTCAGGTGGTATGGTTGGGGGAAATGACAAAAAAGAATCCGAATAATTCTCATTTTTATATAACGCCTCTTATGGCGTTTGCGTTTGTATTTGTGACGCTCATGGTCAGAGCGTTCTTTATCAAGACGGGTAAGCCGTATGCGTTGGTGGAGTATACTACATACTTTGATATAATTATTCTACTCACATCTTTGCTGATCGATATTGTTATACAAAGAAATAAAAAGTGGTAGTCATATATTCGCAGGAATTCGGGGTGGTTAAAAATAAGTATCTGCCTTGTGATTCTTACTTTTTGGTACATTGTCAGGAAACTATTTATACCTGCTCTGGGAAATCAAATACCTATACCTAAAACTTATTTCATTCTTCTATGTTTGCCATTAGCTATCTATGGAATCATTGATTTTATAAAGCGCCAATATGCTCGCAGAGCATCAAAGCAATAATAACTTACCCGGCGTTTTGATTGAAGCAGCGGTAACTTCTGTTTGCGCACAAATCATCAATATGGCGCGAGGCGTAGTTGCAGGCGCAAAATATAAAGGCGTCAAATTTTTTGAAGTGAGCTTTGGTCAGAATAAATGGGGCGTTTGCTACAGCATAAGATACTAATATTTCAAGAAATCATTAGAAAGCTCAAGATAAAAGTCATTTTTATGGGGGTAAGTGTCAATGAAAGTGAAAAAAGAACGCATTTTCTCTATTGTGTGTATCCTTGTGGGCGCCTATGGACTCCTTGCGTCCGGGTTGTATCTACATGGCATAGTGGAAAATCCAGTCTATTGGCAGATAGGTCTTATCTCTGTGATGATTTGTACTGTAGTGAACCTCATCATAAGTATCCGCAAGAAAAAGCAGAACAAGGAAAAACCCGACATACGGTAAATCGCAGATAGGAGTAATGAACATCGTGCAGAGAAATAGAACGTGTCCGAAAGAATGATTCTGTCCATGCGAGGCGATTTCTTTTGTGTGCTCTCCCCCCTCTCGGTGCATACCGCACTGAGGGGGGAGCGCTAAGATAACACCTTCCACGAAAATCCAAAGAAAGAGCCAAATCCACCGTGCGATATACATATGTCAAACAACATGATGCCACAGACTGCGCTGCCGCTTGCCTGGCTATGGTCTGTCTGCACTACAAAAAAGAAACCACCATCACCTGCATGATGGGCATCGACTTAAAGGATGTAAAAACCATCATATAGTATAACAAAACAAAAAATCGGGTGTACGACGATTTTATAAAAATCAATTTTAAGGAGGTAACACAATGAGTTACACAAACGGAACTGCGGTATTGAAGATGCCCAGCAACTATGTATGTGTTAAAACTGAGGAAATGGAAAGCATCTGTGGTGGGGCATCCAACAACACCTATCAGAAAGAGCAACAGGCTAAACTGCGTGCGGAACTGTCAAAGTTGACATCAGCTCAGAGAAGCGCATTACGAAAAAAGGCAGTGAGCGTGCAGTTTTCTGTTACGAGTTTTATTTCTGCAGCAATAGCTTTGGGGATTCCGAGTAGTGTTGCTAACTGGATAGGAATGGGACTTGCTTCAGGGAGCTTTTGCGCGACAGACTTTTGACTTGTAGAGCAGGAGGTGCAAATCCACATGAATAATAGTTCTCATAGTGTTGGGAAAACTGTGCTGAAAAATCTTTTGCTTGCACCGATTCCCATCATTTTAGGAATTGTGTTATTCCGACTGATTGGTGACATTTGGTGGCTGCGAGTTACAGTCAGTATAGTTTTACTGATTGCATATGTTGTTGCGTTTGTTATTGCCTTGGGAAAGGATAAAGCATCAGATAAAGACAAAAGCAAAATGAATGACCAGTAAAGCACTCCAAACAACAGTTTGGTATATACGGCAGCACATCCCCGAAAGGTATAGACATTATGAAATACACATTTGTAAAACAACATAATGCCACAGACTGTGCTGCCGCTTGCCTGGCTAATCAGCAAAAAAAATAAAAGCCAGTAAGATTAAAAGTCATTAGTCGTCATAGAAAAAGGGGAGTCATTGATGAAAGGGCGCAATTTCAATGTTGCTTGGATACCATCCCAAATTGGAGTTGGAAGAACTCCTGTTTTGCCCAAAACCTGCTCATTTTTACCCTAAAACGCAACCTAACCCCCGCTTTTGCCTAATAAAAACAGGGGTTCTTTGACAAGCAAAGCATACACCACTCACAATGAGTGGTGTATGTTTTATTTTGGAACTATCAGTTGCCCAGCGCCTCTTGCGCGAAATTGCATAATGGGAATATTCCGCTTCATCCGAGAGCCAACGGCCTTTCTCTTATTCGTCTTCCTGCTGCTCTTTCGTCTTTTTATCTGTACAGTAATCTGCAGGATCGCTTGCG
>JAEDHT010000014.1 GCA_016296885.1 Clostridiaceae bacterium
CGATGTCACCGGTAGGGCCGGTTGGACCTGTAGCACCAATTGGACCGATGTCACCGGTAGGACCGGTTGGACCTGTAGCACCAATTGGACCAATGTCACCGGTAGGGCCGGTTGGACCTGTAGCACCAATTGGACCGATGTCGCCGGTAGGACCGGTAGGACCTGTAGCACCGGTTAAACCGATGTCACCGGTAGGACCGGTCGGGCCAGTAGCACCAATTGGACCGATATCGCCGGTAGGACCGGTCGGGCCAGTAGCACCAATTGGACCGATATCGCCGGTA
Organism: Clostridiaceae bacterium; assembly: GCA_016296885.1. Classification (GTDB taxonomy): domain Bacteria; phylum Bacillota; class Clostridia; order Oscillospirales; family Acutalibacteraceae; genus JAEEHZ01. Next base: position 285 of record JAEDHT010000014.1, read on the forward strand.
GGACCGGTCGGACCAGTAGCGCCGGTTGGTCCCGTAGGGCCAGTAGCACCGGTTGGTCCGGTAGGGCCGGTTGATCCGGATCCCGGAACTGTTGGACACTGTATGCATGGCTGATAATAATGCACTGTTATATCATCATGCTCATCATATGGGCAGTTTCCTCTATTTCTGTAAATATTCAAATAAAGGCCTCCTTTATAAAAAATCCTTTTTGTATTTAGAATGACATATGCATATGTCATTACATAATATGGGCATCACAAGAATGTTGTGAACAAAAAAGCACAGCAAAGCTCAAAGCTCACTGTGCTAATCAATATCTTACAAAAAGGGAGGATATGCTTATTACAAGCACATCCTCTGAAAATACAAATAATTAATTAAATTTAATCTCGTTTTTATAGGTTTCTGATATTTCCACGTTGTATTCATTACTTTTATCCTCATAGAATGAGAGATAATCGTTTTCTATCATATCATCACTAACCTCGACTCTCCATTGCTCGACGCCCTCACCCACATAATACATCATGTGATAGCCGTATTCAGTTTGGATTATCTCGTAGTCACCTTTTTTTCTGTTCTCATCAAAGCACCATGCGTTGAATTGCTCGGTGGTTTCGCCATATGCCACATTCTCCATTAATCCACCGTTTATCGCAGATAAATTATCCTCAGAATATTGTTGTGCCAATTCTGCAAATTTTTCCTCTTTTTTACCATTGAGCTCCCAATTTGTGAGCACCTTAGATGCATTTTCCAGTACAAGATATGCTGTTTCTTCTTCCGGCACGCTAAATAATATATGGCGCACATTTACTGTCTTTTTCTCTTTTCTTTGTGGCAATGATTTGAGATAAAATACCACGTATGTCTGGTCCTGTTCTGAATGTTCGTAGTAGATATCGCCCACTTTTCTGCCACTTTCGAATACCCATTCGCTGAAAGGATCATCATCAATATAAAGCGAATCTGTGATATAGGTTTCGGACAACTCATTTTCTATCTGGCTATCAGTGATATCAGGCGCCATATCTCTGCAAAATTCTGCAATATGAGATTTAAACTCCTCTTCGTCCTTTGAGGATTTCAATTTTTCTGCATATTGCTCGGCTTCCTCTTTGGATATAGTCAAATCGTCCTCATCACTATCCATAGAATAGCTGAATGCATAAAATCTATAATCAAAATAATTATATGAGAGTGCATGATCATTATAATATGCGTCTATTTCAGAATCACTATAAGTGAAGCTATTAAAAACATCTTCGTCATAGGCGATGGCAAGGCGATATATCATTTCGGCATCACGAATGTCATCTAGTGTAATACCTTTTGGATATTTAGAAAGGTCAATATCGTCTAGATAGTCTTCCATGGAGTCTAGTTCGCTTTGCGACAGCTCAAAACCCGAATCTTTGGCTGATTGAGCCATTATCAGCATATCATGCACAGTTTCCTCAGCTTTTTGGATGAAGAAGTCACGCCATGTTTGATCGCTGTCTTTATCTTGCGATGCCAAATCAGTAGAAGTGTCTAATCCGTCTGATGAAAGGCTGTCTGCAAAGTTTTCCAGATAGGAATCATAGGTATCTTGCACATAATATGTCATCATGGCATCATTTACCTCAAAATCCTTTGTAGACATAGCTATTTTTTGCCTGAGAAATACTCCTCTGTTATCTAATACTAAATATGTTACTACACTAGCCACAGTTAACAGCACTATACCAATCGTAACAAGCGGTATCACCACATGGTTTAAGGTGTGCTTCTTTTTTTCGGCTTCTGCCTTGTTCTTCTCATATTCTATGCGTTGAGCATAATTTAGCTTTTGTTTTTTTGATGCCATGGTATTTTTGCCTCTTTTTTTCTTGTTTTGATGCTTTTGTCAGCTATTTCATTATAATTTATAAGCCTTGGCAAGTCAAGACTGCCAAATCTTATTCGCATTACCATAGCAAGTGGGGGGAGAACCTTATTTTTTTAATGTCTACAAAAATATTTTTTCTAAGCGTTGAAATTCTATTGATTATGTGTTTGATTTGGTGTAGAATAACAATATAATAGGTAAGTTTTGGAGAAACCTGTTTGCTATAAGAAAAAAGGAGGATATGTATGGAATACAGCAATGCTTTTGTGTGCTTGCTCGGAATAGGAACTGTGTTTATAGGGCTTATATGTATCATTATAATCTGCTCGCTGATTGGCTTTTTTGTAAGAAAGTTTTCTAAGGATGAAGCAATCTCTAGCGTGGGCGCCGGTAATACCCCTGCGTCATCAGCAGAAGAAATTCCGAACAGACAAGAGATGATAGCTGCCATTTCGGCCGCAATAGCCGAGGCATCAGGCAAGGATATGTCTGCAATACGAATAGTATCCGTTAAAAAAATAGGTTAATTATTTATAAAACTGAAAGGTGATTTTTGTTATGAAAAAGTATAATGTAAAAGTAAACGGCAATTTGTATGAAATAGAAATTGAAGAAATAGATGCAAGCTCTGTAAAGAGCGAAGCTCCTAAGAGCGCACCAAAGGCAAGCGCATCTGTAGCCGGTGGCGAAAAGGTGACAGCTCCAATGCCGGGAAATATTCTCGCAGTAAATGTTGCAAACGGTAAGATGGTTAAAAAAGGCGATGTTCTCCTAGTGCTTGAGGCTATGAAAATGGAAAACGAGATCATGGCTTCTAAGGATGGAAAAATTTCCTCTCTCAGCGTGTCAAAGGGTGCAACTGTTAATTCAGGCGACCTCCTTTGCGTGATTGAATAATCTAAAATTTTATCGAGTTATTGAAGGGAGGATATATATTAACCATATGGTAAATATATAAATTTATATGGAAGCAATAGGTAATTTTTTAGGACAGACCGGCTTTGCTCAGCTTTTCGCAGGCTTTGGTCAGCATATAGGCAGTTATGCCGATTTTGTGTCTGCTTTTGGACAGCTCATAATGATAATCGTATCACTATTTTTGCTGTGGCTTGCAATTCACAAAAAATTTGAGCCACTTTTGCTCATTGGTATCGCATTTGGTATGCTACTCACAAACCTTCCCGGCGCAGGACTTTATCACAATGAGCTATGGCAGGAATTTATGGTAAATCATAGCTATGGTCCTATCCTAGCTGAGGGTGGACTCTTAGATCTTCTTTACATAGGCGTTAAAACTTGCATCTATCCTTGCCTTATATTTATAGGTATTGGTGCGATGACAGATTTTGGTCCGCTTATCTCTAATCCAAAATCACTTCTTCTTGGTGCAGCCGCACAAATAGGTATATTTGGTACTTATATTGGAGCAGGTGCACTAGGATTTCTTCCTGAGCAGGCTGCATCTATCGGAATAATCGGTGGTGCAGACGGCCCTACAGCCATATTCGTAACATCTAAGCTTGCACCGGATCTACTCGGTGCTATCGCTGTGGCTGCTTATTCTTATATGGCACTTGTGCCTGTTATTCAGCCACCTATTATGAAGTTGCTCACCACAAAGAAAGAGCGAAACATTATTATGAAGCCTTTGCGTGAGGTTAGCAAAAAGGAAAAAATAATTTTCCCAATAGCTGTTACAATATTTGTAGCATTGCTTGTTCCATCAGCAACCCCACTGGTAGGATGCCTAATGCTCGGTAACCTCTGGAAAGAATCCGGTGTGGCAGAGCGTCTTTGCAAAACAGCTCAAAACGAGCTTATGAACATTGTAACAATCTTCCTTGGTATCTCTGTTGGTGCTACTGCTACAGCAGATACATTCTTACAGATAGATACACTCAAGATAATTGTACTCGGCGTATGTGCATTTGCAATTGCTACAGCTTGCGGTGTGCTGTTCGCTAAGTTTATGAACCTATTCCTCAAGAACAAGATCAATCCGCTTATCGGCTCTGCCGGTGTGTCTGCTGTGCCAATGGCAGCACGTGTATCGCAGAAGGTTGGTCAGCAGGAAAACCCAAGCAACTTCTTGCTCATGCACGCTATGGGACCAAACGTTGCTGGTGTTATAGGCTCTGCTATCGCAGCCGGTGCATTAATAGCATTATTTGGCAATTAATAGGAGGTGCAAAAAATGGCAAACAAACCATTGTTTATTACAGATACAATTTTGCGTGATGCTCATCAGTCGCAGGCAGCCACAAGAATGAGAGTGGAGGATATGCTTCCTGCTTGTAAATTGCTTGATAGCATAGGTTACTGGTCACTTGAGTGCTGGGGCGGTGCTACTTTCGATTCGTGTATGCGTTTTCTAAACGAAGACCCATGGGAGAGATTGCGTCTGCTCAAAAAGGCAATGCCAAACACAAAGCTACAAATGCTCCTCAGAGGACAAAATATACTTGGATACAAGCATTACGCAGATGATGTTGTAGATGCATTTTGCAGACTTTCCATCAAAAATGGTATCAACGTTGTGCGTATATTCGATGCACTAAACGATACAAGAAATATGCAACAGGCTATGAAGAGTGTAAAAAAATATGGTGGCGTGTGCGAAGCCGCAATAAGCTACACCGTTAGCCCTGTGCATAGTGAGGAATATTTTGTAAATCTTGCTATGAAGCTCGAAGAAATGGGCGCAGATGTAATATGTATCAAAGATATGGCAAATCTTCTTTTGCCTATGGATGCTTTTAGCCTTGTTAAAAAGTTAAAAGAAAAGGTGAGAGTGCCGATTCATCTTCACACTCACAACACCACCGGCACCGGGGACATGACAAATCTCATGGCATCTCAGGCCGGCGTAGATATAGTAGACTGTGCGCTATCTCCACTCGGAAACGGCACAGCTAACCCTGCCACAGAGGCTCTCGTAGCAACCCTTAAGGGTACAGATAGAGATACAGGTCTTGATCTCAATAAGCTATCAGAGGCTGCCGCACATTTTAGAGGTGTAGCAAACAAGCTAAAGGAGCAGGGAATACTTGATCCTAAGGTTTTGAGTGTTGATACTAACACATTGCTCTATCAGGTTCCGGGCGGTATGCTCTCAAATCTGATTTCGCAATTAAAGCAGGCTAATGCCGAGGATAAATATTATCAGGTACTGGAAGAGGTACCAAGAGTTAGAAAAGACTTTGGCTATCCACCGCTTGTTACTCCAACCAGCCAGATAGTAGGCTCACAGGCTGTGCTAAATGTAATCAGTGGCGAGCGATACAAGATGATTACAAAGGAATCAAAAGGCTTGCTCAGAGGTGAGTATGGTCAGGTGCCGGGCGAGGTTAATGAAGATGTTCGCAAAAAGGCAATCGGCAACGATGAGGTAATCACCTGCCGTCCCGCAGACCTTCTCAAGCCGGAGCTTGAAAAATATAAAGAAGAATCTAAGGATCTTGCAAAATGTGAAGAAGATGTGCTTAGCTTTGCACTTTTCCCGCAGGTTGCAACCAAGTTCCTCGAGCAGAGAAACAATCCTCAGCCTAAAGAAACCACTACAACTGTGTCTAATACAGATGCATCAGGCGTGAGAACACTTATAGTAGAGGATATCACCGAGTGATTAAATAAATTTTGTAAATACAGCCCGATATCAGGGGAGCATAACCCTATATCGGGCTTTTTCTCGTTTTAAATGATGTATAATTTGTTTGATTAAATAAAAAAACCGCATTTTTTGCCTAAAATTTACCATCAAAATGTTTTAAAAAAATTGACAAAAGTATTGCAATTTTATTTCAAACAAGGTATAATTTAATACACAAAGTGGTGAAAGGTGGTAGCTTGTGCAACATTTGGGAGGGCTTTTCCTGATTATGTAGCACATAAATGTTATGATGACAAGATTAATCGGTTCTTATCAACATAATATTGACTCTAAAGGTCGAGTTATCATTCCGGCTAAGTATCGTGAAGAATTGGGTGAAACTTTTTATATCACCTGCGGTACAGACGGATGTCTTTTCGTGTTGCCACAATCACAATGGATTGCTATTGAAGAGAAGATAGCATCAATGCCGATTTCACAAGCCGCTGCTTTTCAGCGTGCTTTCTATTCATCTGCGTGCGAAGCATTGCCGGACAAGCAGGGCAGAGTGCTGATTCCTCAAAATTTGAGGGACTATGCCGGTCTTGATAAGGATGTCACCATTGCCGGTGCCGGCACCAGGCTTGAGATATGGAACACCGATAAATGGAACAAGCTTCAAAGTGACGCTCAATGCGTTGATTTTCTTTCACTTATGAGTGGAATCGGACTATAATCAGGCGTGACGAATATGGAATTTAAACATATAACAGTGCTTCTTAATGAAGCGGTTGATTCACTTGGAATCAAACCCGATGGGGTTTATATAGACGGAACAGCAGGTGGCGGAGGTCACTCTGCTGAAATATTAAAAAAACTGACCACAGGCAAGCTCATTTCAATAGACAGAGACCCTGACGCAATAAAGACAGTTACAGAGAGATTTAAGGACAATCCCAATTCGGTGATAGTCCAGTCTAATTATTCCGAGATGGCTCAGGTGGCAAAAGAGCTTGGCATAGACAAGGTAGACGGAGTTTTGCTTGATCTGGGTGTGTCGTCTTGGCAACTTGATTGTGCAGAGAGAGGCTTCTCTTATCATAAGGATGCATTCCTCGATATGAGAATGAGCCAAAACGGCACATCAGCGTATGATCTCGTAAACAGTTGTTCTGTGGGAGATCTTACAAGAATCTTCACCGAATATGGCGAAGAGAAGTTTGCATATAAGATAGCAAAAGATATTGTAAAGAAGAGAGAGGATGCTCCAATACGTTCAACTTTGGAGCTTGCAGATATAATCAGCGGTGCTTATCCTGCGGCGGCAAGGCGTGACGGTCACCCGGCTCGTAAGGTGTTTCAGGCACTGAGAATAGCTGTGAATGGAGAGATAGAAAAGCTGGAGCAAAGCCTGCAATCAGCGTTTGAGTTGCTTGGTGAAAATGGCAGACTGGCTGTGATAACTTTCCATTCTATAGAAGACAGAATAGTGAAAAGAAAGATGGCAGAATGGATGCAGGGATGCACGTGCCCAAGGGATTTTCCGGTGTGCGTGTGTGGCAAAACTCCAGCCGCTAAGTTGCTTTATAAGCGACCGCTAGAGCCATCACCACAGGAAATAGAGGAAAATAACAGGAGCAGAAGTGCCAGACTTCGTGTGTGCATAAAGTTGCACGAGCTGTAAAGGAAAAAGGAAAGGAAGATGAAGATGCAATACGATGATAAAAACTTAGCATATGATCTATCTCTGTTTGAATCTTCGTCTAAGAGAAAAAACAGCAACTATAAAAAAGATCCGGCTAAAGAAAAACTTAATCAAGAAAAGAAAGCCGATGTAATCACCTTTGTTAACCTTGATAAAAAAGATAAAGCAAAGGTAGAAAAAAAGAAAAATCCGGCTCAAATATTAGGATATGCTACCTTGATTATGCTAACAGCAGGCCTTATCATAATGATGCTTTGTGGACAAGCTGAGCTTACAGAGCTGAACCAAAAGATAAGCGAAGCAGAAACTGTATTAAATGAAAAAGAGAGCATATATATTCAAACCGAGATGAAAGTAGAAGCAGAGCTCTCGCCTGAAACCGTGGAGTATTATGCTACCAATGTTTTGGGCATGGTGAAAACTGATAACTCCAAAAAAGAGTTTATCAGATTATCTGAGGGAGATCAAGCAGAGATAGCCCAAAAGGAGACTGGTACATTTGGCCAGATTATTTCTGACAAATGGTCTAGCATTTGGGAATAATTTGGTTAGAATTTGAGTATAATTTTTTAGCATGATATTAAGCTGAAATGTAACATAATCATAAGGATAACGTAGGGTAGGGCAATGCCCTGCCCTTTCATATTTTTACGGAAAGGGGTAATACTCTTGAGAAAAGCAGGAGCTAAGAGTACGGTCCAGATAAGAACAAGAGTTGTTGTAATAATATTATTAATATGTTTTATGGGTGCCATAGCAGATATGTTTTACAATCAGATTGTTAGGGGCGAGGAGTTATCAGTAGCCGCATTTAACCAACAGCTGAAAGATACCCCTATAAGAGCAAAAAGAGGAACGATATATGATGCCACAGGCAAGGTGCTTGCAAAGAGCGCCACTGTGTGGAAGCTTGCTATGGAGCCTAAGTATTTTGAAGATGATGAGCAGAGAGAGTATGTTGCAAAAGGCTTGTCAGAGCTGCTCGACACCGATTATGACAAGATTTATAAAAAAGCTCAGGCAAACACGTACTATGTGGATGTCGCAAATAATATCGAAAACGAGCTCAAGGATAAAATATTGGAATTTAGGGCTGAAGTTACCGAAAAATACAGCGATCTTGCCAATGTGATCAGCTTGCAGGAGGATTACAAGCGATATTATCCTTACAACAGCTTTGCATCATCTGTAATTGGCTTTACAGGCTCTGATGGTCAGGGCTTGGCAGGCTTGGAATATCAGTATGACAGCGTGCTGAGTGGCACAAACGGCAGAATTCTCACTGCACTGGATGGTGTGGGAAAAACCGAGATGCCCTATGAGTATGAATATAAGGTAGATGCCCAAAACGGCAACAACCTTGTGCTTACGATAGATGAAACAGTACAGCGTATAATGGAAAAATATATTAAGCAAGGACTTGTGGACAACAAGGTGTATAACCGTGGAGCTGCCATAATGATGAATGTTAAAACAGGCGCTATAATCGGCATGGCGGTGGAAGAGGGCTTTGACCTCAACGATCCTTTTACAGTGGCAGATGAGCAAAAGCGAAAAGAGATAGACTCACTTCCGGAGGACAAACAAAGCGAAAAAGAAAGCGAGTATCTCTCACAGCAATGGAGAAACAAAGCGGTTTCTGATACATATTATCCCGGTTCGGTATTTAAGATAATCACATCGGCAATGGCACTTGAAGAAGGTGCTATCACGCTTGATTCTACATTCTATTGCAGTGGTGCTTACTCTCCTTATGAAGGAGTATCTCCAATATCATGCCACTACACCGCAGGCCATGGCTCGCAGATATTTAAGCAGGCACTATGTAATTCGTGCAACCCTGCATTTATGATGATAGGTCAGGCTGTTGGTGCTGAGAAGTTCTGGGAATATTATAAGGCATTTGGATATTCCGAAAAGACGGGTATAGACCTTCCCGGTGAATCTGAAGACGTGTTCTTTAGCAGTGATGGCACTATGGGTCCTGTTGACCTTGCTGTTTCGAGCTTCGGTCAAGGATTTTCTATCACACCAATACAGATGATAACAGCGATTTCTGCTGTAGTTAATGGCGGATATCTAATGAAGCCTTATCTGGTATCTCAGATTGTAGATGATGATGGTAATATAGTGTCTACAACCGAGCCTGAAATCAAAAGACAGGTAGTGTCAAGCGAGGTATCCAGAACCCTTTGTGAGATACTCGAAGAAAACGCCGTAAGCGGTGCCGCTAAAAACGGCTATGTAGCAGGTTATAGAGTTGGTGGTAAAACAGGTACTTCACAAAAGCTTAAAGACTTAAACGAAGACGGTGTTCAGGACTATATCGCTTCTTTCTGTGGATTTGCCCCTGCGGATGATCCCCAGTATGCATTGCTTGTTTATTACGATACGCCTACAGGCGATAGCTATTATGGTAGTACAGTATCTGCACCTGTATTTGCTAATATTATGAAAGAGGTTCTGCCTTATCTTGAGCTTGAGGCTCAATATACAGAGGAAGAGCTGGCAAATATGAGCACGACAGCCGGTGCTTATACAGGTGTTTCTGTGGATGATGCTAAACAAACCGCCGAACAAGACGGATTTAATGTAATCGTTTATGGCAACGGCGACACAGTATTATCGCAGATTCCATCGGGCGGATCAGAAATGCCACAAGAGGGCACAGTGGTGCTGTTCACTGATGAAAAATCAGAGCAGGATGTGGTAACAGTGCCTGATCTCACAGGAATGACTATCTCAGAGGCGAACAGAAGTGCAGCTATGTTTAATCTCAATTTGAGCATATCAGGTTCGGCATCAAGTTCAAACTGTATATCTTATTCTCAGGATATCGAGGCAGGCACACAGGTTAAGCCCGGTACGGTTATTACTGTAAGCTTCTGCGAAACGGATATCGCTGACTAATATATTTTCAATTATGTGCTTGGAACAATTATCACAGGCATAATAATACAACCCTTCATTTTTATATCAAATATAAAAATATTTCAATGAAAATAACATATTGGAGGTTAAAAAAACCATGCGAATGACAGAAATATTGATGACATTTTTAACAGCAATTGTTGCAATGGGTGTAACAGCTGTAATCGGCATCTTCCTAGTGCCTTTTCTACATAAGATAAAGTATGGTCAAACTATAAAGGAGATTGGCCCCGCATGGCATAAAAACAAGCAGGGAACTCCCACAATGGGCGGTATAATGTTTATCATAGGAATGATTGTTGCGCTTATAGTTACATACACATTTTATTTCGCAACAGGTCAGGGTAGTGTGATATTCCCTGATGCAAATTTCTGTGCAAAAATCGCCGGTGGCCTTGTTATGGCATTGCTCTTCGGTGCGATTGGATTTATAGATGATTATATAAAGGTAGTTAAAAAGCAGAATCTGGGACTTAAGGCAAAGCAGAAGCTTGCACTTCAATTTATAGTAGCAGCGCTCTACCTATTTTATATTCATCTCACCGGTGGAAAATCCACCACATATATTCCATTTATAGGCGATGTGAACCTTGGAATTATGTATTGGATACTTGCAGCTATTGTGATAGTGGGCATTGTAAATGCCGTTAACCTCACAGATGGTATTGATGGTCTTAATGGCTCTGTAACATTCTTTGTAGGCCTTATTATGTTACTTATAAACTCTCATCTTCAAATCATTGGTATGCAGTTTTTCAGTGCAGCACTCAGCGGTGCTTGCTTGGGATATTTGATATGGAACTTTTATCCTGCAAAGGTGTTTATGGGCGATACAGGTTCGCTGTTCTTAGGCGGTGCAGTGTGTGCATTGCTCTTCGGATGTGATATGCCAATACTTGTGATACTTGTGGGCTTTATCTATTTGTTTGAGATGTTCTCAGTTATGATTCAGGTGGTTTATTTTAAGTTGACACACGGTAAGCGCATATTTAAGATGACACCTGTTCATCACCACTTTGAGATGAGTGGCTGGAAAGAAACAAAAATCGTAACTGTTTTCAGTGTAATCACATTTCTTGGCGGAATAATAGCTTATTTGCTTGTGATTTTTGGAAGACGCTGAAAAATAACAATAAAAACATATACATAAATATAAGGAGGAAACAGCAATGAGTCAGTCAGCTGTAAAAAATCGTGACAGAGTACAGCAAGTGCAACAATCTAAGAAAAATGCACAGCGGTTGAATACAAAAAGAAAAAAACCAAAGTTCTTCGATGTTACGACCGGCTTTGATATGCCGTTTTTTATAACTGTTATTTTGCTTGTTATAATAGGACTTATAATGATGTTTTCTGCCAGTTATCCGTCAGCATATTATTATCGTGGAAACAGCTATGCTTTCTTTTTGCCACAGCTGGGGTTTGCTGTGGTTGGCGTGATTGCAATGATAATTATATCCACTGTCGATTATCGTCAGCTTAGGCGTTGGGCATATGTTGCATATATTGTTTCCACATTGCTTTTGGTGCTTGTTCTATTTATGCCGGCTATAAATGGTGTGCACCGTTGGATTTCTGTTGGTGTGCAGTTTCAGCCATCAGAAATAGCAAAGTTTGCTGTAATACTTGTGCTGGCGTGCTGGGCATCCACTCACCCTAACAAGATGGATACCCTTAAAACCGGATTAGTGCTACCTCTGATATTTGTTGCTATCACAGCCGTTTTGCTGGTGCTTGAGCCTCACTACTCATGCACAGTGATAATACTTCTCCTTGCACTTATAATGCTATTTTTATCAGGCACAAAGTTAGTTTATTTTATCCTTATGATTGGTGGTGGCGCAGGGTTAGCCTCTGTTTTGTATTTTTCGGGCGTGCTTTCCAGCTATCTTGATGATAAATTTGCCGGTTGGCGCCATGCATTGGAATACGTAGATGACCACACTTTTACATGGCAAACGAGAAATTCTCTCTATGCTATCGGTTCAGGCGGTTTGCTTGGCCTTGGGCCTGGTCAGTCCCGACAGAAGCATCTTTTCCTCCCGGAGCCTCAAAACGACTTTATATTTGCTATTGTGGCAGAAGAATTGGGCTTTGTGGGTGCCACGTTGATATTGCTAATGTTCGCTTATCTTGTGTTTAGAGGTATCAGCATTTGCATGAAGGCTCCTGATACATTTGGAAAGTTGCTCGGCACAGGTCTCTGCGTGCAGATAGGTCTTCAGGTGGTGCTTAATATATTCGTTATTACTGACTTGTTGCCAAACACAGGTATCAGCCTTCCATTCTTTAGTTATGGTGGCACATCTATGCTTATTCTCTTGGCAGAGATGGGAGTTGTATTGTCGATAACCCGACAAGCCAGGGCAGAAAAATATTAAAAAAAACAGGGGTGCTTTTAGGTGAAAATGATTCTTGCAGGCGGAGGCACAGCCGGTCACATCAATCCGGCTCTGGCTATAGCCTCTTATGTGAAAAAGAAGCTTCCGGATACAGAGATTTTGTACATAGGTGCCAAGGGAGGAATGGAAGAAAACCTTGTGCCTAAGGCGGGATTTGAATTTAAATCTATAAAAATAAGTGGCTTTAAAAGAAAGATTTCTCCATCTGCCATAAAGCATAATATTATTACTCTCAAAAGGGTTGTTACAGCCCAATCTCAGGCAAAAAAGATAATTAAGGCTTTTTCGCCCGATATAGTGATAGGAACCGGCGGATATGTGAGTGGTCCTGTGCTGAGAGTGGCTGCAAAAATGAAGATTAAGACTGCCATTCACGAGCAAAATGCATTTCCGGGTGTAACAAATAAGCTCTTGTGCAAAGATGTGGATAAGGTAATGCTTGCTGTGGCTGATGCACAAAAGCATATTAAGGGCAGGGATGATTTTATCCTGACAGGCAATCCTGTAAGAGAAGAAATTATAACCGCTGATAAAACCGCTGCACGCAAAAAGCTGGGTGTTGACGATAGACCGCTTATACTTTCATTTGGAGGCAGTTTGGGCGCTCGAAAGCTCAATGAGGCAGTGGCAGAGCTGATATCACGCAGTGCAAAGGATGGTAAATATCAGCATATTCATGCCACAGGCAAAAGCGGACATAGTGATTTTGTTTCGTTGCTAGGGAGCAAGTGTGATTATGAAAAAAGCGCTAATCTCGATATCAGGGAGTATATCTATGATATGCCTGATTGTCTTGCGGCGGCTGACCTTGTTATTTCAAGAGCAGGCGCTATAAGTCTTAGTGAAATACAGGCACAGGGTAAGGCATCGGTGCTTATACCGTCACCATATGTAGCAGAAAATCATCAGTATCATAACGCTATGGCGTTGGTAAATAAAAACGCCGCATCTGTAATAGAGGAAAAAGACCTCAGCGGAGATACTCTTATTTCTACTGTGGATAAAATGCTTGCTAATAAAGAGACTATGGAAATGTATTCTAATAATGCACGCAAAACCGCCATAATAGATGCCAATGAGCGTATATATAAGGTGATAATGAGCCTTTTGGAAAGCAAGTAAGATAATAAAAAATTATAAAAATAAACCGTTTGTTTTCGGGCAGATGCCTTAGAACAAACGGTTTTGTTTTGTCAAAAATAATTAACAGAAATTATTAGACTTTTAAATCAAGGGAGTCGATAAGCTTAGCAAGGAACTTCTGAATTGTTGTCACATCTTCCATTGTGATAACATCATCATGGTTGCAATCAGAATTGATTTTTGACATTTCGCCATAATCATTGTGTGTGTTAAGCTCTGCGATAATCTTCTGGAGAGCGGTTACATCTTCCATATTTACAACGTCATCACAGTTTACATCACCATAGAGTGGCTTCTCTGGGATATCGTCTGTGTTTGTATCGTCTGTGTTTGTATCGTCAGTGTTTGTATCGTCAGTGTTTGTATCGTCTGTGTTTGTGTCGTCTGTGTTTGTATCGTCAGTGTTTGTATCGTCAGTGTTTGTGTCGTCAGTGTTTGTGTCGTCAGTGTTTGTGTCGTCAGTGTTTGTGTCGTCAGAATTGGTATCATCAGAGTTGATATCGTCTGTATTTGTATCGTCACTATTTGTGTCGTCTGTGTTTGTATCATCACTGCTTGTATCAGTATCCGGCACGTATTCTTCTGTAGCTTCACCAAGGTTAATTATAATTTCAAGGTTCTCGATACCATTATAAACTGATTCTACGCTACCGTAGTTTGTCTCAACCTCAGGGTTTGTGCCGTAGGCAAAGCCTGTATAGCCATAGTAACCGTTGTATGAGAGGAAAACCATATATGAATAATCTTTACCCTCTACAAACTCAGTGTCGGAGCTTTCAATGTATTCGCCATCGGTGTCTTTTTCCAAAAGCATTGCCTCTATAATATCAAATACATCGTCAGTGCCGTTTCCGAGGAAGAACATATCTTCCAAGGTTGTTGGTTTTCCAATTGCAGGTACCGGAACATTTTCTGCTACTATAGTTTCGAGTGCCTGACCATCGTATTCTACAGCAACATAAGCTGATGTAGAATTTTCCGGAACGAAGTTAGCCAAATAACCATCTACAGTTACCTCTACTTCATCGGCAAAGAAAGAACCAAGTGTTTCAATCTTAAAAAGAAGACCATAAGAGAAATCGTAAGCGTGAATTGCGTCGGAACAACCATCCCACTCTATGGCATCCTCAGAATATCTCCATTCTACAGAGCCTTCAACAACATAGCAACGTGGATCGTCGATTTCTAAGCTAGGTATGTTTAGTGGCATTCCTACCTCAGGGATATATGAGCCGGTAATCGAGAGACTGCTGATCACATCGTCCTCATATTGTGCGCTTGCAGGCATGATAGCCATTGCGCTGATTAATAATGTAGCCATAATAAGGCTAAGTGCTGATTTTAATAACTTTCGCATTTTTTACATTCCTTTCATCAAAAGATTATTCCAATTATAGCACTTAAAACATTCTATGTCAAATATTAGACGGTAAAAGAACGTGAAGGTGGTATTACTTTGGTTGCTTGACAATAAATATAGGTTAGAATATAATTATTCATTGATTATGTGAGTATATTTTTGAGAGGAAAATAGACATGATAACGTGTGAAATGACGTTGAACGATCTGAAAAAGGGTCAGACGGGTATAGTGAGAAGCGTGGGTGGAGAAGGCTCGCTGAGACAGCATTTTCTTGATATGGGCCTGATACCGGGCGCTGAAATCACACTTGTGAAATACGCACCTATGGGTGACCCTATAGAATTTCGTATACATGATTATGAGCTTACGCTAAGACTTGCAGATGCTCAAAAAATCGGAATAGAGCCTACAGAAACTGTAAGGATTAATCCGTCTAAAAACAAATCAGTAAGAAGCTCAAAAGTACATCCGGGATTAGGTGAGGGTGGCAAATATCATGTGAAAACGAACGAAAAACCACTGCCTGATGATAAGAAGCTTACATTTGCATTAGCAGGAAATCAAAATTGTGGCAAAACCACACTTTTTAATCAGCTAACAGGCTCAAATCAGCACGTGGGCAATTTCCCCGGAGTGACAGTAGATAGAAAAAACGGAGTTATAAAAGGTCACGGCAATACAGAGATAACCGACCTTCCGGGTATCTATTCTATGTCGCCATACAGTGCTGAAGAAATAGTATCACGTAGATTTATTCTTGATGAAAAGCCTACGGGTATTATTAATATAGTAGATGCTACTAATATAGAGCGAAATCTTTATCTCACAATGCAACTTATGGAGCTTGATATACCCATAGTGCTTGCACTTAATATGATGGACGAGATGAGAGGCAATGGCGGAGCTGTGCTGATAAACGAGATGGAAGAAGCTCTAGGAATTCCTGTGGTTCCGATTTCTGCTGCAAAAAATGAGGGCATAGAAGAGCTTGTGAACCACGCTTTGCATATTGCAAAATATCAGGAAAGGCCCGGCAGAACCGACTTTTGTGATGAAAAGGATAACGGAGGTTCTATTCATCGCTGTCTGCACGCAATAATGCATCTTATAGAAGACCACGCAAAAATGTATGATATTCCACTTAGATTTGCAGCCACAAAGCTGGTTGAGGGCGATGAATACATACTAGAAGCACTAAAGCTGGACGAAAACGAAAAAGAAATGCTGGAGCATATCATCAGTCAAATGGAAAAGGAACGTGGGCTAGACAGAAGTGCCGCCATAGCTGATATGCGATTTACATTTATCAAGCGTCTTGTAAAAGAAACTGTAATAAAGCCCACAGAAAGCAAAGAACACGCACGTAGCCGTAGGATAGACAAGGTGCTTACAGGAAAATACACTGCAATACCATCTTTTATACTAATTATGGCGACAGTATTTTGGCTTACTTTTAATGTTATTGGAGCTTACTTGCAAAATTTGCTCGAGATAGGAATAAACTATCTTACGCAGATTACAGATAATGCCCTCACGTTATGGAAAGTAAATGATGTGATACACTCGCTTGTTATAGATGGTATATTTAGCGGTGTGGGTAGTGTGCTTAGTTTTTTACCTGTTATTGTAACTCTATTTTTCTTCCTATCACTTTTGGAAGATACAGGATATATGGCACGTGTTGCCTTTGTGATGGATAAGCTACTTAGAAAGATAGGTTTATCGGGCAGAAGCATAGTTCCTATGCTTATTGGATTTGGATGCACAGTGCCGGGAGTTATGGCAAGTCGCACATTGCCATCTGAGCGTGACCGAAAGATGACTATTCTTCTCACTCCTTTTATGAGCTGTTCTGCTAAATTACCGATATATGGTTTCTTTGCAAATGCTTTCTTTCCAAAACACAGCGGTCTTATAATGGTAGGATTGTATTTCTTTGGAATTATTGTGGGCATAGTATGTGCGTTGATTTCTAAGGGAACTATGTTTAAAGGTGAGGCTGTGCCATTTGTGATGGAGCTGCCAAACTATCGTATGCCTGGTGCTAAAAATGTAGCTCAGCTACTTTGGGAGAAGGCAAAAGACTTTTTGCAGAGAGCTTTTACTGTTATTTTTATAGCATCTATTGTGATATGGTTGTTACAGACATTTGATTTGCACTTTGCTATGGTAACTGATTCGCAGGATAGTATATTGGCATCTATTGCCGGTGTGATATCGCCTATATTTAAGCCACTTGGATTTGGTAGCTGGGAGATATCTACAGCACTTATAAGCGGATTTATGGCAAAGGAGAGCGTGGTTTCCACACTCAATGTTTTGTTTGATTCCACACAACCTATTTCTTCAGTTCTCTCGCAGGCCGGTTGTGCTGCACTGCTTGTTTTCTGTTTGCTCTATACACCTTGTGTGGCAGCTATAGCAGCTGTCAAGCGTGAGCTTGGCGCAAGATGGGCTGTGGGCGTTGTGATAGGGCAATGTGCTATTGCGTGGGTGTGTGCGCTCGCTGTGCATACAGTATGCAATTTGATTTTTTAAAAATTTATGATAACCGGACGTCCAATGATTAAGATTTATCATTGGGCGTTTTTGCTTGCAATAAAAATAAATAAACTATGGTTTTTAAGCAAATAATTATTTTTGAGTGTGACTAAAATATTTGACTTTTTTTCTGTTGTGTGCCATAATTACATATACTCTTAAAATGAGAAATTTTGAGGAGATTTTTATGGAAAAGATAGGTATATATGGTGGCAGTTACAATCCTGTGCATATAGGCCATGTGAAGATGGCTCGTATATTTAAAGATGATTTGAGTCTTGACAAGGTTATGATAATTCCTGCCAATATACCGCCTCACAAGCAGAATAAAGAGATTTTGAGCGGAGCGCACAGAATGAAGATGTGCAAGCTGGCGTTTTGTGAGCCTTGCTTCGAGGTGAGCGATATCGAGCTTGCCAAAGATAGCGTGAGCTATACGTATGAAACGCTCAGGCAGATATTAAGCCGAAGAGAAGCAGAGCTTTATCTATTTTGTGGTGCCGATATGTTTCTCACTATTCAAGATTGGAAAAATCCTGAGGATATTTTCTCTATGGCAACTATTGTCACAGTGCCCAGAAATGATAGCGATGTGGAAACCCTGCAAGCCCATGCCGAAAGATTAGAGAAAATGGGTGCTCGTGCGATTGTAATAAATACATCTACAATAGATGTAAGCTCCAGCGAAATACGGGAAAAACTAAAAAATAACGAGGATGTGTCTTCTCTGCTACCGGAGAAGGTTATAGATTATATTAAAGAAAACAAATTATATAGGAGATGATATTTTGTCGAGTTTTGAGGAATATAAGGCTCTTATAAAAACCAAGATGGGCGAGAAGCGATATATACACAGTGTAAATATGGCAAAGCAGGCAGTGCACCTTGCAGAAAAATACGGTGCTGATGTTAAGAAAGCACAGATAGCGGGGATATTGCATGATATCACCAAGGAGATGCCTATTGACGAGCAGTTGCAATTAATGAAAAAATCGGGTATAATACTCACTGATTTGCAGATGCTATCGCCAAAGCTATGGCACTCTATCAGTGGTGCTTGTTATATAAAAAATATTTTGGGCATAGATGATGACGACATCTTTAACGCTGTGCGCTATCACACCACAGGCAGAGCAAATATGAGCCTACTTGAAAAAGTTATTTTCATAGCTGATTTTACAGGCGAAGAAAGAGACTATCCCGGCGCAGATGAAATGAAAGCCGCCGCTGAGGAAAGCCTTGAAAAAGCTATGGAGATAGGCATTACCTTTAGTATTACAGATCTTATCGAAAGAAGACTTGCAGTAGCAACAGATTCTCTCGATGCTTATAATGAAATTGTAATTAATAAGAGATAAAATTTTTATAGAGAGGATAAAACTTATGACATCATTAGAACAAGCAAAGATAGCCGCTAAGGCATTACTTTCAAAAAAAGGAATAAATGTAAAGATAATTGGCGTGGATGATATATCCTCATTGGCTGATTATTTTGTAATAGGCAATGGTACTAACAGCTCTCAGGTTAAGGCTCTTGCAGAAGAGGTAGAGTTTAAGCTGGATCAGGCAGGCATTAGCGTGAGCAATACCGAGGGCCACAGAAATAACTCGTGGGTGCTTTTAGACTATGTTGACGTTATAGTTCATGTGTTCTCAGAGGAAGCCAGAGAGTATTATGACCTCGACAGACTCTGGCAGGACGGCAAAGAAATAGATATATCCGATTTGGATGACTAAGCAAGGCGGAGGAAATTGAAATTGAAGTATGAGCATAAGGCTGTCGAAAAAAAGTGGCAGCAAAGGTGGGAAGAGTCAGGTGTATTTCATGCTGACGAAAAATCAGACAAAAAGAAATTCTATGCATTAATAGAGTTTCCTTATCCATCAGGACAAGGCCTCCATGTGGGACATCCAAGACCATATACAGCGCTTGATGTAGTGTCAAGAAAGCGTAGATTAAATGGTTATAACGTGCTTTATCCTATCGGCTGGGATGCTTTTGGACTTCCTACCGAGAACTACGCAATAAAAAACCATATCCATCCTGCTATCGTAACAGAAAACAACATAGCAAGATTTAAAGAGCAGATAAAATCCCTAGGTATATCATTCGACTGGAGCAGAGAGATAAACACCACCGATCCTAGTTATTTTAAATGGACACAGTGGATATTCCTCCAGCTTTTCAAAAAGGGACTGGCCTATAAAAAGGAAATGGCTGTAAACTGGTGTACATCATGCAAATGCGTGCTTGCAAACGAAGAGGTTGTAAACGGCGTATGCGAGCGTTGCTCCAGCGAGGTAGTGCGAAAGGTTAAGTCACAGTGGATGCTAAAAATCACAGCATATGCCGAGAGACTTATCAATGATTTAGAGCTTGTTAATTATCCGGACAGAGTTAAAGCACAGCAGAAAAACTGGATAGGACGCTCCACAGGCGCAGAGGTGGATTTCGAGACCACTGCAGGCGACAAGCTTACTATCTACACCACAAGACCGGATACACTTTTTGGTTCAACATACATGGTTATCTCACCGGAACACCCATACCTTGCAAAGTGGGAGGGTATCCTCGCAAACAACGATGAGATAAAAGAATATCAGGCAGCTGCCGCCAGAAAATCTGACTTCGAGCGCACAGAGGGCTCAAAGGAAAAGACAGGCGTTCGCCTACAGGGAGTAGAAGCTATTAACCCTGTAAATGGCAGAAAGATACCGATATTTATATCAGACTATGTGCTTGTATCATATGGCACAGGTGCTATTATGGCTGTGCCGGGCCACGACACACGTGATTGGGAGTTTGCTAAGAAATTTGACTTGCCGATTATCGAGGTTGTAAAAGGCGGAGATGTGGAGAAAGAAGCTTTCACAGATTGCCAGACAGGTGTGATGGTTAATTCTGACTTCCTCACAGGATTATCTGTGGAAGAAGCCAAAAAGGCTATTGTAGACTATCTTGACGAAAAGGGAATAGGTCACAGCAAGGTAAACTATAAGCTTCGTGACTGGATATTCTCCAGACAAAGATATTGGGGCGAGCCTATCCCGATTATCAACTGTCCAAAATGCGGTCAGGTTCCGCTGGACGAGAGCCAGCTTCCGCTAACTCTCCCAATGGTAGAATCATACGAGCCTACCGATACAGGTGAATCTCCACTTGCAAACATGACCGAATGGGTTAATGTGAAGTGTCCGTGCTGTGGCGGCGATGCTAAGCGTGAAACCGATACAATGCCACAGTGGGCAGGTTCTTCATGGTATTTCTTAAGATATATGGATCCACACAACGACAAAGAGATAGCCAGCAAAGAGGCATTGGAATATTGGCAGAATGTGGACTGGTATAACGGTGGCATGGAGCATACTACTCTCCATTTGCTTTATAGCAGATTCTGGCATAAGTTCCTTTATGATATCGGTGTGGTTCCTACAGCCGAGCCATATTCTAAGCGTACAAGCCATGGCATGATACTCGGTGCCAATGGCGAAAAGATGAGCAAATCAAGAGGCAATGTTGTCAATCCGGACGAGATAGTAGAAGAGTTTGGTGCAGATACAATGCGTCTTTATGAGATGTTTATAGGTGACTTTGAAAAAGCCGCACCATGGCAGCCTAACGGCGTTAAGGGATGCAGACGCTTTGTGGATAGATATTATAATTTGCAAGAGCTTCTTGTAAATGAAAATGTTATTCGCCCAGAGCTAGAGGGTGCTTTCCATAAGACCATAAAAAAGGTTGGAAATGACATAGAAAATCTAAAGTTCAACACAGCCATAGCAGCACTTATGTCACTTATGAATGATGTGTATGCATTTGGCAGCATAAGCAAAAAAGAGCTTGAAATTTTCACCATACTGCTCAGTCCTTTTGCTCCGCATATTGCAGAAGAGGTTTGGGAGGCACAAAGCCTTGGAAAACAGCTTGTAGCACAGGCACAGTGGCCTGAGTATGACGAGAGCAAGTGTGTAGAAGACACTGTAGAGATAGCTGTTCAGGTTAACGGCAAGATAAAGGCAAGAATTATGATTGCAGCAGATGCAGATAACGATAGTGCTATATCTGCCGCTAAATCTGACGAAAAGGTTGCTTCTGAACTAGCCGGCAAAAACATAATAAAGGAAATTTATGTTAAAGGAAAGCTTGTAAATATAGTTGCAAAGTAAAGAATATTGCAAAAATATGTGTATTTTTTTAAAAAACGAGTGTTAAATAAAAAAATAACTTGCAATTCCTGAATTTATATGATAAAATATCAAAAGTTACTATGGTTTCAGCGAAAGAGGTGAAAATAATGAGAGAAAATATTCATCCAAAATATGAACAAACTAAGGTTACTTGTGCATGCGGTAATGTTATAGAGACTGGTTCAACAAAGAGCAATCTTCGTGTTGATATCTGCTCAAAGTGTCACCCATTCTTCACAGGTAAGCAGAAGCTCGTTGATACAGGTGGACGTGTTGACAGATTTAAGAAGCGCTACGGTATTAATAATGACTAATAGAGCAATTCATCAGCGACACCATGCGTGTCGCTTTTGTTTTTTTGATGTATAGCTGAGGAGCGATGCATATGACCGAGTATAAAACGATACAATCAGCCGGTATAGACAATTTTGTTGAAAAGCGATCAAAGTTTATAGGTTATTCCAAACCAGTCACCACCGAAGAAGAGGCTATTGCCTTTATAAATGAGCTACGCTCGAAGCATTGGGATGCCACTCATAATGTGTATGCCTATGTGCTGAGAAAAAACAGCATTATGCGTTATAGTGACGATGGCGAACCACAAGGCACAGCGGGTATGCCGGTGCTTGATGTTATTCAGAAAAGCGGAGTAACAGATGTAGTTGTTGTTGTCACCAGATATTTTGGAGGTGTGTTGCTAGGCACAGGCGGTCTTGTGCGTGCCTATTCAAATGGTGCTAAGATAGCCCTTGAGGCAGGCAAAATAATTACAATGCGTGAATGTGTGCTATGCTCAATTGATTGCACATATACTCAGTACGGCAAGCTCTCATCTTTAATAATAGCGCTTGGTGGCACAGTAGACGATACTATATTTACAGACAATGTGCAAATTCAGTTTCATATTGTTCCTGACTATCTTGGTGGTCTGGAAAAGCAAATTCTCGATGCTACTTGTGGTGACGTTACCGTGCAAACCGGCGAAAAACAGTATTTCTTGTACGAATAAAATAAAAAATAAATAAATTATAAAAAATACAAGGTTTTTGATAAAATATTGCGTATAAATACTATAAGGGAGCTTTTCGCAGAAAGAAGGTTTTGTCTATGACGTATAACAACATTAGGGAACGTAGTGAGACAATCGAAAAACAAACTCTCTGTGAGTATGCCTCGTTGTCATCTATGACAAAAGGTCGTGAAAAACCCGAAAAGAAGTGCGAAATCAGAACAGAATATCAGCGTGACCGTGATAGAATAATCCATTGCAAATCTTTTAGGAGATTAAAGCATAAGACACAGGTTTTCCTCTCTCCGGAGGGCGATCACTATCGCACAAGGCTCACTCATACCCTTGAAGTGTCGCAGATAGCTCGCACAATAGCAAAAGCATTGCTCCTTAATGAAGACCTTGCCGAGGCTATCGCCCTCGCCCATGATTTGGGGCATACTCCCTTTGGACATTCGGGTGAGAGCGTGCTCAATCAGCTTTCAAAGCATGGCTTCAAGCATTTTGAACAGAGTGTTCGAGTTGTCGATAAGCTCGAAAAAGAAGGCAAAGGGCTCAATCTTACATACGAGGTTCGTGATGGCATACTAAATCACACCAGAGGCAAACAGCCCGAAACCTTGGAGGGACAGATCGTACGTCTGGCAGACAGAATAGCTTATATCAACCATGATATAGACGATGCTATGCGTGCCGGTGTTTTGCAGGCTGATGATATCCCGATAGAGGTGCGTGAGATAGTAGGAAATACCACCAGCAGTCGAATAAACAGCTTTGTGGCATCAATTATTTTTAACTCTGAAAACGGTGTTTTAAAGATGTCTCCTGCAGTGCAAAAGGTGTTTGATCAGCTTCATACATTTATGTATGAAAATGTTTATGTTAGCCCATATGCTAAGCAAGAGGAAAAGAAAATACCGGATTTGATAGGCAGACTTTTTAGCTATTTCATAAATAATCCTGATAAGATGCCACCTGAGTTTTTGGCAATAGCTCACGAAGAGGATATCGACAGAGCTGTTTGTGACTATATCGCAGGTATGACTGATCCGTATGCTATTAGTATATATGAAGATATCTATATCCCAAGGGGATGGAATATTAAATAAATTTTATAGACAAATTAACAAATAAGGACGGTGATGAAAACCATGGCTTTGCCGGATAGCTTTTTGCAGGATCTCCATTCTCGCAACCCTGCCACAGACGTTATTTCGTCATATGTAAATCTCAAAAGAGCCGGAAGAAACATGGTTGGTCTTTGCCCTTTTCACAATGAAAAGACACCGTCATTCACTGTCTATGGTTCAACTGATTCTTTCTATTGCTTTGGCTGTGGCGCCGGTGGCGATGTAATCACATTCATCAGAAAAATAGAAAATCTTGACTATATGGAGGCAGTCAAGTTTTTAGCACAGAGAAGTGGCTTACAAATGCCTGAGGATGGCTACGATGATTCGCTTAGTCGCCTGAGAACAAGAATATTTGAAGCCAACAGAGCTGCTGCAAAGTTTTTTCACAAGTTTTTGTATACTCCCGAAGGCTCCGTCGGATTGGAATATCTGAGAAGCAGAGGACTTAGCGAAGCCAGTATCAAGCATTTTGGACTGGGATTTGCACCGAAAAACACCTATGCACTTAATAAATATCTTATTGAATGTGGATTTACTGAGTTTGAATTGATTCAAGCCAATCTTGCATTTAAATCAAATAGAACAAACAGACTTGTAGATAGGTTTATAGATAGAGTTATCTATCCTATGATAGACCTTCGAGGTAATGTGGTAGCCTTTGCGGGAAGAACCCTCAATAAGGATGAAAAGGCTAAATACATAAACACCTCCGACACGCCTGTTTTTAAAAAAAGCAATAATTTATTTGCGCTAAATTACGCAAAAAACACAAAGGAAAAACAAATAATACTTGTTGAAGGTTATATGGATGTTATATCACTTCATCAGGTGGGTATAGAAAACACAGTAGCCACTATGGGTACAGCGCTTACCAGAGAACACGCACTGATACTGGGCAAATACGCTGACGAAATTATACTTTGCTTCGACTCCGATTCAGCCGGTCAAAAGGCTACATCACGAGCGATTGAGATTTTGCGTGATGCCAATATCCCAATCAGGATAATCAGAGTTCCCGGCAATAAAGACCCGGATGAGTTTCTCAATGCAGATAAGCAAAATGGCGCTTCAAGATTTAGATTGCTCATTGAGAATAGTGGCAACGATATAGAATATAGATTAGGCTTGCTAAGAAATGGTGTAGACCTCAGCGTTGCATCGCAGAAAGTGGCGTTTCTTAAGGAAGCTGCAAAAATGATATCGAATATAAATAATGCTGTGGAGGTAGATGTTTATGTCAGCAAGCTCTGCAAAGAGCTGGATGTAGAAAAAACTGCTATGGTACATCTTATCAATCAGCATCGCAAAAAATATTATAGAGAAGAAAAGAAAAAATTTTCTCAGAAAATCCAATCATCAGACACTCGTCCTGACGTTGTAAACCCCGATAGATCAAGACAGCTCAAGGCTGCCAAGGCGGAAGAAGCGCTCATATGCTTTTTGTTTAACCACCCTGACGAACTCAAAAAAATCTGCGAAAAAATCTCTCCAGACGATTTCATCACAGACTTTAACCGAAAGGTGTTTTTATGCGTCAGCGAGAGAATAAAAAATGGAAGCGGGACTTCACTTTTTGATATATCAAACGAATTTTCAGTTGAAGAAAACAGCAGAATATCATTTATTGTTAATAAAAACTGTGGTGATTTGCAATATGCATTTGATTGCATAAATGTTATCCTCAGCGAAAAAAATAAACAACAGCTCAAATCAGAGAGCAATCCCAACGATGACGATCTGTTAAAGTATATAGACAGTATCAAAAAAGGGAAAAAGTAAGGAAAGGTAAAAAATATGGGTATTCAATCACAAGATAAGAAGACAATCATAAAAGATCTTACCGAACAGGCTAAAATTAAAGGCTCACTTAGTACTAAAGAAATCTTAGATGCTATGGGCGAGGTTGATTTTGAGCCGGAGGTGCTAGAAAAATTTTATGATAATCTTGAGGCAATGGGAATTGAAATCATTGAAGATTTTGATGATTTGCAGATAGATGATATAGATCTTGGCATCACCTCAGGAACAGCAGACATCATGGAAGAAGAGCCTACTGTAGACTCTGTAAATATTGATGATCCGGTAAAAATTTATCTTAAAGAGATAGGCAGAGTGCCTCTTCTTTCGCCGGAAGAGGAAATCAAGCTTGCTATGGGTATAAACAACGGCGACGAAATGGCTAAGAAGCGTCTTAGCGAAGCTAACCTACGTCTTGTTGTTAGTATAGCAAAGAGATATTTGGGAAGAGGAATGCAATTTTTGGATCTTATCCAAGAAGGCAACCTCGGTTTGATTAAGGCGGTTGAAAAATTTGACTACACAAAGGGCTTCAAATTTTCAACATATGCCACATGGTGGATAAGACAAGCTATCACAAGGGCTATAGCCGATCAAGCCAGAACTATCAGAATACCCGTACACATGGTAGAAACTATTAATAAGGTTAAGAAGGTATCTAACCAGCTTTTGCATGAAAATGGCCATGAGCCATCACCTGAGGAGATAGCCGAAGCAGTGGGAATGTCACCTGATAAAATACGTGAGATAATGAGAATAGCGCAGGAGCCTGTGTCACTTGAAACTCCGATTGGTGAGGAGGAGGACAGTCATTTGGGAGACTTTATCCCTGATGACGATGCTCCGGCACCGGCAGATGCAGCATCGCAGACTATGCTCAAAGAGCAGTTAGACGAGGTGTTGTCTACTCTTACACCAAGAGAAGAAAAGGTGCTTCGCCTTAGATTTGGCCTTGTGGATGGACATCCGCACACTCTCGAAGAGGTTGGAAGAGTCTTTAATGTTACTCGTGAGCGTATAAGACAAATTGAGGCTAAGGCTCTCAGAAAGCTTCGTCATCCCAGCAGAAGTAAAAAACTAAGAGATTTTATGGAATAATTGATTATAAAGAAAGATAAAAAGTATGGAAAAAGTAGCTACTTTTGAAAAAATATCTGAGAAACGGTTTAAAGAGGATTTCTCAAAGGAATTGGGTTTTTCAGATGTAAAATATGAGGAACTTATATTGCCAAGGAGAGCCACTGTTGGCTCTGCAGGATATGACTTTTTTTCTCCTGCTGATTTTGAGCTTGCCCCCGGAGAATCTATCAAGATACCCACAGGGATTCGTGTGAGGATAGATGATGGCTGGGTGCTCCAGCTTTTTCCAAGAAGTAGTTTAGGATTTAAATTCCGTCTTCAGCTGGACAATACTGTGGGAATAATTGATAGTGATTATTACTATTCCTCCAACGAGGGCCACATATTTATAAAGCTTACAAATTGCACTAATGATAATAAAACCGTCTCCGTAAAAAAAGATGATGCTTTTGCACAAGGGGTGTTTTTGCAATACGGAATCACCTATGATGATGATGTGCATGAGCTTCGCAACGGAGGATTCGGCAGCACAAACAAGTCTTAAGATAATGGACAGGAGTGAAATATTATGAAATGCCCATATTGTTCTCATCCGGAAAGCAAGGTAAATGATTCCAGACCATCGGATGATAACACAAAAATAAGAAGACGTAGAGAATGTCTGGCGTGTGGAAGAAGATTCACCACATATGAGGCAGTGGAATTGGTGCCTATAATGGTAATAAAGCGTGATGAATCCAGAGAGCCATTTGACAAGCAAAAGCTTGTGAACGGACTTATAAGAGCGTGTGAAAAGCGTGCGGTATCTTATGAAACTATTCAGAATATTGCAAATGACATAGAGATGAGTTTGCAAAATGATCTTGATAGAGAGGTACCATCTCAGCTTATCGGTGAATACGTGATGGATAGGTTAAGAGATGTGGACGAGGTGGCTTATGTTAGATTTGCTTCGGTTTATAGGCAGTTTAAAGATATAAGCACTTTTGTGGAAGAGATAAACAAGCTTAAAAAGGATAAATAACGCATAGATTTTATATATTTTAGGTGTAATAATATTTATTGTATAAAATGATAGGAGCGATTTTCATGAGATTTCTAAAGAAAAAATACAATACCCCGAATTTAATCATAGAATCCGTTGGGTTAATTGATGTTATGGCGTCCTCGGCAGATGGTGGGTATATCGTGGTCGATTATTTTGATAATCCTGTTTACATTCCTAGAGAAGAGGGTTTGTTCTCGTACTATAATGATTAATTTAGTTTTTTTACTAGGGTTGTCGCATTAAGGCTAATATGCACAAATAAGCGAGGTTATTATCTAAATTGGCTCCCTATGACGAGGAAGCTGTTGAGTGAAACGAGATTGAGGGAGAGAAAAAACTGCTTTTTGCAGAATTTTTATCTTTTCTCTCCCTCCGTCAAAACTTCGTTTTGCCACCTCCCTCATCAGAGGGAGGCGCAACTTGTGCAAATTGCCTCTGGTGCAACAGCTCCTTTTTTTTGTCCGATTTTATTATCGTAAATTGTTAATATAATAGATGAAGAACAAAATGTTTGAATTATTTATATAGAAAATCGTCAGAAAATACAAAAAATATATGGACATTGGCAAATATATATATTATAATGTATGTGCATAATAGTGTTGTCGTATGTCTTAGAAACATAATATTATTTAGTAGGATGATTTCTGTGCATATAATGACATAATTCAAAGGAGGCAATGTTATGAAAAATTCATTACAAAGATTATGCAAAAAGGGTGTTTCATTTATCCTTGCAGCAATTATGCTGGTGGGTATGGTAGCACTCGTGCCGGTAGTTGGCTCTGCTACAGCTTCTGCTGTGGTTGCTGATGATGTTATGGCACAAGCATCCACAGGTACATATAGGGTTACTACAGAGGGTGGTAATCTCACTCTCAGAGAAAGTGCATCCTCAAGCTCTAAGCAGTTGGATTATGTTCCAAACGGCACACTTGTAGTAATTACAGAGATTTCAAACGGTTTTGGTAAGACAACATATAATGGAAAAACAGGCTGGCTCTCAATGAGCTATCTCACATTTGTTTCTTCCGGTACAGACCCTGTTTCACCTAGTACATCAAATAAAACAGGCACATATAGAATTACTACAGAAGGTGGCAATCTCATTCTCAGAGGCAGTGCATCCTCAAGTGGCGGCCAAGTGGCTCTTGTACCAAATGGCACACTTGTTGTAGTCACAGAGTTTTCAAATGGATTTGGTAAGACTACATATAGTGGTCAGACAGGTTGGCTTGCAATGAGCTATCTCACATATGTATCATCCTCTATGACAATCACTACAGATACATCAAATTCAGGAACACCTACAGCTAAAACAGGTACATATAGAGTTACACTAAGCAATGGTAATCTCATTCTCAGAAGCAGTGCCTCCTCAAGTGGCGGTCAAGTGGAGCTTGTACCAAATGGCACACTTGTTGTAGTTACTGAGATTTCAAATGGCTTTGGTAAGACCACATATAACGGCAAGACAGGCTGGCTTTCAATGAGCTATCTCACATTTGTATCATCTTCTATGACAATCACTACAGATACATCAAACTCAGGCACACCTACATCTAAAACAGGCACATATAGAGTTAATACACAAGGTGGTAATCTTAATATGCGTCCAACAGCATCCAGCTCACAGTCAGCAATCGGCAGTGTACCAAATGGCACACTCGTTGTAATCACAGAGATTTCTAATGGTTATGGTAAAACTACTTATGGTGGTCAAACAGGCTGGCTTTCAATGAGCTATCTCACATATGTATCATCTTCTATGACTATTTCTACAGATACATCAAATTCAGGCACAACCACAGCTAAAACAGGTACGTACAAGGTTACGCTAACTAACGGTAATCTCATTCTCAGAAGCAGTGCATCCTCGAGTGGCGGTCAAGTTGAGCTTGTACCAAATGGCACACTTGTAGTAATTACAGAGATTTCAAACGGTTTTGGTAAGACCACATATAATGGCAAGAGTGGCTGGCTCTCAATGAGCTATCTCACATTTGTATCATCCAATATGACTGTTTCTTCAGATACAACAACACCAGTTACGCCTACAGGTAAAACAGGCACATACAAGGTTACCCTTACCAATGGTAATCTTATTCTCAGAAGCAGTGCCTCCTCAAGCGGTGGTCAAGTGGCTCTAGTTCCAAACGGTACACTCGTTGTAATTACAGAGATTTCAAACGGCTTTGGTAAGACCACATATAACGACAAAACAGGCTGGCTCTCAATGAGCTACCTCACATTTGTGTCATCCGATACAAATGTTTCTACAGATACATCAACACCTGTAACACCTACATCTAAAACAGGTACATACAAGGTTACATTAACTAGCGGTAATCTCGTTCTCAGACAGAATGCAGTGGCTGGTTCCACACAATTGGAGCTTGTACCAAATGGTACACTTGTTGTAATCACAGAGATTTCAAACGGCTTTGGTAAGACCACATATAACGGTAAGACAGGCTGGCTTGCAATGAGTTACCTCACGTTTGTTTCCTCCGATATGGAAGTATCTAGTGACAATAATAATACACCTACAACCTATAAGACGGGTAGATATAAAGTAACACTTACAAACGGCAATCTAAAGCTACGTGCGGCTCCTATCAATGGTGAGCAGGTAGCACTTATTCCTAACGGAACTGAGCTTAATATAACAGAAGTTTCCGGTGAATGGGGAAAAACAACATATAATGGTTTAACAGGCTGGATTTCACTTGCATTGGCAACCTATATTGGTGCTTCAACAAATGATGCTCCCGGCTCTGAAACTGGCTACGCTCTGGGAACATACACAGTAACTCTAAGCTCAGGTAATTTAAGACTTCGTAGCACCCCATCTGCCTCCGGCGATACATTGGCATCTATTTCTAATGGTACACAAGTTATTATTACTGAGGTTATGAATGACTTCGGTAAAACAACCTACGATGGAAAAACCGGTTGGGTTTCTATGGCATATCTCAGCTATACACAGTCAGGCTCCAGTGAGGTTGCAAGTGACGGCGAGGTTTCCGGTGAAGTTAGCGGAGAAGTAGCAGAAGTTGCAATGTCATACAAAGTAAATACAGAAGATAATTCTGCAGTAAAAGTTCATGTAAACCCAGATGCATCAAGTGCAGTGGCTTTCACAATCCCAAATGGTACACAGATCTTTGTTACAAAATCTCAGGATGACTGGGGATTTGTATCTCATGAAGGAAAAACCGGTTGGGTTCAGATGATGTATCTCGCAAGCGATGCCAGCGGTGAAGTTGCCGAGGGTACAGCTTATGTTGTAAAAACTCTTGATATATTCGGTTCCGTAAAGATGCACGAAGAGGCTGGCTCAAGCAGTAAGGTTCTTTGTAAGATTCCGAACGGTACTACTGTAATAGTACAGGATCAAACAACCCTTTGGGCTAAGGTAACATATAATAATATGACCGGATGGGTGTTTAAGGTTTATCTTGCAAAGGGCGACAACTCCGTAATGGATAAAGTAAACGACAAGCTAAATGAAATCATTGATGATATCAAGGATACCGACTATGGCGAGCTTATCGACGAAGTTATCGACCTTATTAAAGGCGAAGACGAAGATACCGAGGGTAATTCAGAAGTAGTTGATGGTGAGGTTGTTCCGGGCGACGGAGAAGTAGTCGGTGGTGACGAAGTAGTTATCATTCCGGGTGACGGTGAGGTTGTAGATCAGCCGGTAAATCCTTCAAATATAAAATACGGCGATGTAAACTGTGATGGTGGTGTTAATATGGTGGATGTAACAGACCTCCAGAAAATTATCGCTTCACTCACAACACATACTAAATTTGGATCGATGTCAAAGTCAAATTCTGACGTAGATCATGATGGTAGCATTAAAATGACTGATGTTACTAAGATTCAGAAGTTCCTTGCAAATCTTGTTACTACTCTTGACTATTGATGATAACAGGTTTGCTCTATGTGGGGCATATAGTATCGGTTAACTAAAAAAATCCCAGAGAATCGGGTTTGGTCCTGATTCTCTGGGACTTTTGGTTTTGTAAAAGAATTAAAAAAATCCTCTGTTATCCTCTTTTTTGGCTGTATCATTCCCATTTGTCGTTCTTGGCTGTGGCTCAAAATATTCTTTTGAATCACGTATGGCAGAATATCTGAGATAATCCAAAACATTTCCTGTTTGCATAAATTGTGCCCATGCATCCATTATTTCCATTTTATTATCTCCTTTATCAAAATAATATTATTATTGTTTGCAGTTTTCGCATATGTATTTAGTTTTTTATCTGGAAAATTAAGGATTAATTAACACATTAGTGTGTTATGACATTTTCTTTAATTATTTGACAAATAAAAAAATAAGTAGTAATATTATATCTGAAAATAAAATATGAATGGATAAATGGGTGGTTGCAGTGAAACTTAATCTGAGAAAGATCGTTCTCATTCTTGCAGACCTATTAATCATAGGTATAACAGATATAGTAACAGCTTGGGCTCTTCCTATGGTTAGTGGCTATCTAGGACATAATTATATACTGGGATATAGAGAATTATTTGTCGCAATAGGCTTCAATATGATTTTTTGTTTTTTGTCATTATGGACATTTGGTGCCTATTCTATAATGTGGCGATATGCAAAGGTTCGTGATTATACATCATGTCTGTTTGGTGTGCTTTTAGGCTCATTTATCAGTATATTCGTATTAAATGCTATGAATTTTGAGCATATTATAATCCCTAAGGGATATATACTAATATGCGCAATGGAAGAAGTAATTTCAATTTGCTTGTTTAGAGTTGCATTTAGAAAGGCTTTTTTAAGTGTTGCAAAAAGCGAGCGTAAAATGATGAAAAAGCGTGTTATGATCATAGGTGCCGGTCGTGCATGCAAGATGATATTAAAAGAGATAGAAAACGCAGAGAGTGATCCAAACAATAATGCCAGGATTTATAACCCTGTATGCATAGTTGATGATGATATTGCAAAACAGCACAAAAAGGTAGAAAATGTGCCTGTGGTTGGCACTACACGTGATATTTTAGAGGTATCAAAAAATTACGATATTGATGTGATAATATTTGCTATACCATCTTGTAGAGAAGAAATCAGAAAGCGCATTATTGAGCGTTGTTCTGAAACTAAGTGTGATATCAAGATTGTGCCATACTTAGGTGAGGTTTTTCTCGAAAACGATAAAAACAGCATTATGACTCACGTTAAGGATATTAAAATAGAAGATCTGCTCGGCAGAGATCCTATCACATTTGATAAGCAGGATGTTATGAACCTTATCAAAGGAAAGGTCTGTATGGTTACCGGTGCGGGTGGTTCTATTGGCTCTGAGCTTGTAAGACAAATCGTGAGGTATGATCCAAAGCTTGTTGTAATGGTGGATATCTATGAAAACAGCCTATATGAGGTTCAGCAGGAGCTTATTATGGAGCATGGAGATAAGGCTAAGATAGTTGCTCTTATAAGCTCTGTTAGAGATTTCAAAAAGATGTCTATTATTTTTAATAAGTATAAGCCACAGATAGTTTTTCACGCAGCAGCGCATAAGCACGTTCCACTTATGGAAACTTCTCCGGAAGAAGCTGTAAAAAACAATATTTTTGGAACATTTAATGTGATGCACCTTGCAGAGTTTTATAATGTAGAAAAATTTGTTATGATATCTACTGACAAGGCGGTTAACCCAACCAACGTAATGGGGGCTACCAAGAGATGTTGCGAAATGTTGGCTCAGTATATGGCACAGCAAGGCTCTAAGACAGAGTTTATCACTACACGTTTTGGTAATGTGCTTGGTTCTAATGGTTCGGTTATTCCGTTGTTCCGCAGGCAGATAGAGGCAGGCAAGCCTGTCACAGTGACACACCCTGATATCATACGTTACTTTATGACCATACCGGAGGCAGTGGCGCTGGTTATGCAAGCTGCAGCTATTGCAAACGGTGGAGAGATTTTTGTGCTCGATATGGGTTCACCGGTTAAGATATTAACGCTTGCAGAAAATCTGATAAGAATGTACGGTAAAATTCCATATAAGGATGTCGAGATTAAGTTTTCCGGCTTGCGTCCCGGCGAGAAGCTTTATGAGGAGCTTTTGATGGATGAAGAGGGCTTGACAAGCACATCAAATAAAAAGATATTTATAGGCAAACAGATAAAAGTGGATAAAAGCAAGCTTATATCCGATCTGAAATGTCTTAAAGAATATGCAGAGGCAAACGATTCTGAGGGCACGGTGGATATGTTAGGCAAAATTGTAGACACATTCCATCATCAGACAAATACATAAAAAATTGTTTGTGTTTAATCATAATTTATAAAGGAGTATATTATGTGCGGTATAGTAGGTTATTATGGCTATAGGGATTGCAGTGATGTCTTGGTAGATTCATTATCAAAGCTGGAGTATAGAGGCTATGATAGTGCAGGAATAGCTGTTTTTGAAGATGACAAGATTAAAATAGCAAAGACAAAGGGCAGACTTGCTGACCTTGTAGATAAAATGAAGACCGAGGGCAAGCCACAGGGTATCGCCGGCATAGGACACACCCGTTGGGCTACTCATGGCGAGCCATCAGACGTAAACTCACATCCTCACAGTGGCGACAATGTTACTATAGTTCATAACGGAATTATAGAGAACTATAAAAAACTCAAGGATTATTTGCTCTCACAAGGAAGAAGCTTTGTGAGCGATACCGACACAGAGGTTGTTGCACAACTGCTTGATTTTTATTATTGCAGACATCACGACCCGGTTAGAGCAATAATCGAGACAACTGAGGATCTTGAGGGTTCTTTTGCGCTTGGAATTTTGTTTAATGATTATCCTGAATATATTTTTGCGCTAAGACGTGAAAGCCCACTCATTGTTGGTGTGGGAGAAAATGAGAGCTTTATCGCATCTGATGTGCCTGCTATATTGAAGTATACTAAGAATTATTACCTCTTAGAGCATGATGAAATAGCAGTTTTGGGCAAGTATGGAACAAAGATATATGATTTGCATTATCAGAAGTTAGACAAAGAGCTTAAAACAGCAGACTGGGATATGGATGCAGCTGAAAAGTGTGGTTATGAACACTTTATGATTAAAGAAATCAATGAACAGCCTGTGTCTGTAAAAACTACCATAACACCGAGAATAACAGATGGTATGCCTGATCTTTCAGAATGTGGTATAGATGATGAGTATCTAAAAAATGTTAAGAATATTCATGTTGTTGCTTGTGGCACAGCAATGCACGCCGGTATGGTGGGCAAGTATGTGATGGAAAGGCTTGCCAGAGTGCCGGTTAATGTGGAGATAGCATCAGAATTTAGATACAAAGCTCCTATACTAAGCAGTGATGATCTTGTGATAATTATATCTCAATCCGGAGAAACTGCCGATAGCTTGGCTGCAATGCGTCTTGCAAAGTCAATGGGAGCAAAAACCCTTGGCATTGTAAACGCAAAGGGAAGCTCAATCGCTCGTGAGGCTGATATGCTTATTTATACACTCGCAGGTCCTGAGATAGCTGTGGCATCCACAAAGGCATATATGGTTCAGCTCTCAGTTATGTATCTGTTTGCATTCCAATTGGCTTATGCAAAGGGCAGAATAGATGAGAATAAGTGCAGAGAGTTGGTAGGTCTACTTCAAGAAACTCCTGACAAGATAGCTCAGGTTATAGAAAACGAGCTTGAAAATACACAGTTTGTTGCTTCAAAGCTTATATGCTCCGACAGCCTGCTCTATATAGGCAGAGGCTTAGACTATGCACTCAGTATGGAGGGCTCCCTAAAGCTGAAAGAGATAAGCTATATTCACTCTGAGGCATATGCTGCAGGCGAGCTAAAGCACGGCACTATATCTCTTGTAACTGATGGTATGCCTGTGATTGCAATCGCTACACAGAGCGAACTTTTTGAAAAAACCATAAGTAACATTAAAGAAGTAAAAGCAAGAGGTGCTGTCACAGTGGTTATCTGTCGTGAGAGTGTAGAGCTATCCGATGATGTGGCTGACTATGTGATAAAAGTGCCTGATTTTGACGATGTATTGATGCCAATGCTTGCGTGCGTGCCATTACAGCTTATGGCATACTATTCAGCATTGCTCCGTGGTAACGATGTGGATAAGCCACGTAACCTTGCAAAATCTGTTACTGTAGAATAATAACTTTTGCTTGCAGACTGGACTATAAAAAGCTCAGTCTGCAATTTTTATAAATATTTTAAAAATTTACAAAAATCTATTGACAAATCAAAATTGTGTGATATAATATATAAGCAATCGGGATTGAGCCCGAGAGAAAAGTTGGTATTGATGACGCTGAGGGTCCACCTGTTCCCATCCCGAACACAGAAGTTAAGCTCAGTAGTGCCGAAGATACTTGGCTGGTGACGGCCCGGGAAAATAGGAAAATGCCAACGCTTAGCCACAGGTTAGCCTGTGGCTTTTTTGTATCTCATAGTAAGAATAAAAAGAAGTATGCCCTCATATATTTATGCAGGACATACTTTTTCTTTTTTGGAGTGTATTTACTATGAACAAAAATCTATTTCATAAGTTAGAGTTTGCAGGGGTGTTTTTTACATTCATATGTGGTTCTATATTACAGCTTGTCTATCGCTATGCCAGTGATGAACCCCTCTCACTGGTCTTTGCATCGGTGAACGGTAGCATATGGGAACAAAGCAAGGTGTTTGTGTTACCATACCTTATATGGGCGGTTATTACCCTTGCGGTTTCAAGACCTCTTTTTAAACAATTTTTTGTGGCAAAGATGATCGGTATATACACCATGTTAAGTGGCAATATTTTAGCATCCAGCCTTATCTATGGCATAATAGGCAGAAGATTTAAGCTAATCGAAATATTGATAAACATAATCTTTGTGCTATTGGCATATGTGTTATCTTCAAGGCTTGCTTATAATGCCAAACTCAGCGGATGGTTTGTGACATCTTTGTTTGCGCTGGCTCTCTTTGTGGCATCATACCTATGTTTTACATACTCTCCACCAAGCGCTGTGATATTCTACGACGAAAATTTAAATGTTTATGGTATACCCATATCATGCTACTATGGCGATTATTTTCTTAACTCTGTGTCTGCGGTTAGTTGATTTCTTCCCTTAGCACAGCAGTGTCTTCCAATGTGGTGCAAATGCTGATGCAATTGTCTTTGTGGGCTGATTTTGTTATTTTGTAGGTCTGTGCGAATATTTCATCGCCTTCTTGCAATTCATCAATTATGAATGAATTTACAACACTATGAAATTTGTATTCCACAGTTTGGCCATACACATTTTTGTATTGAGATTCAGAATATTTTGCAGATTCTATAGCCTTTTCCTCGGCTTGTTCAAAGCTTTCTGCCATAAAAACACGGATACTCTCTTCGTAATACACATACATATCGCTGTATGATTCATCAGTTACTGTTGGCTGACCTGTTACGGTGTTTTTGAATAATATTTTAACGCCATACATTTCCATTTAAAACAATTCTCCTTTACTTAAAAAAATTCCTCCGAGTTTTGCAGCGGAGGAATCATTTTTTATTGATTTATATAAGCACTGCCTAATGAATTTATTTACTGTTTACATTATATACCCACAGCAAAAAATGTCAAGAGTGCCTGTTATCTGCTCATACAGCGCAAAATCATCACTGTCATATCATCATCTCTTGATGCTGAGCAACGCTCAACAGCTTCACGGATTATATCATCAGCCACATTTTTTATGTCAAAATCATTTGTGAGATTTTTTAGTCTGGCTTCAAGCCATTTGTCACCGCCGGAAACTATCCCATCAGACAGCATGATGATGCAATCATCTACTTTGAGCGAAAAGCTCTTTTTTGCAAAGCTTATATTTCGCAAAATTCCGGCAGGTAGGGAGGGGGCTTCTATTTTTATGAGATTGCCACCACGCTTGATATAGCTCATTGGTGCGCCTGCTTTTAGAAAATCTACCGATCCTGTAAACATATCGAACGATGTAACATCAAGAGTAGCCAGGGATTCATCTGAGGATTTCACAATTAGCGCAGAATTTACTATATTAAGACTGCAATCAAAGCTTAACCCAGCCTTAATGAGTTTGGTCATTATTCCTGCTGCCATATTGCCATCTACGGCCGCTCTTCCACCTGTGCCCATACCATCGCTGATTATTGATACCAGCTTGCCCATGCCATCTGTAAAGTAGTTCATGCAGTCGCCGCAGAGCTTGCCTTTTCCACTGATATGCTGTGCTGATGCTATTTGCAAATCGTATATAGGTTTTTCGTTAAACTGAATCCTGCATCTGTCGGGAGCATAGCTGATGCATGGAGAATCCATTTTTCTGCCACAAGCAGACGATACCGCTTTAACAAGTTCTGTTTTCTTTATTTGTCTTTTGTCATTGTCTAAAATAATCACTTCAACACTCATCCTATTATATTTATTTATTCTGCAAGCCACATCAAGGGGAACTAGGCCTTCCATTTTAAATATTGCGCCCACACGCTCCGCACAAGCAGAGTCAAAATATTCATAATCTCTGAATTCATTTGATAAGTCCTCCAATAACTCGCTAAGTCCTTTAAATTCTTCCGATACTATCCCTCGCACCTCGTTTATTTGCTTATCTGCTATAGAATAGGCAGCGCATAAATCATAAAAATTTGTTATTGACTCTGCCATTTCCTGACTTTTACAGCATTTTTTAGGATATTTCTCATCTATGTCTTTCTCAGTTACCATTTTTTTCTCTTTTAATATTTCGGTAAGCGATTCAAAACTACATTCGTTTGGCTTTGCACTTTTCTCCCAACAATACACACGCAGACCACACGTTGAACACACGCTGTCTATAGCTTTGGTGTAGACATTATCCTTTTCGGGGGAATACACTGTGCTGAGCTTTTCTGAAACAGCATTGACAGAGTCAGATACATCAGAAAGCGCCTTTGATGCGTAATCCAGCCTCATTAGCACGCACTTTCGAAGTCCCTCAGCTTTGTTCTCTTCGGGTACAGTAGAAAAAAACGCAGTTATTTTTGATCCCAAGTTTTTGGGAAGAAGCATAAACACAGACGATGCTATCAGCATTTCATATAACGAATACATAGCTATTCCGTCAGCATTAGATTGCAATAGAACTATGATACTGCTGAGTAAAAATGATACACTTACTCCCACTTTGCCTACAGATGACATCAGTCCTCCCAGCAGACCACCAAACGAATATGCAGCTGCAAGAAATCCGTATTCCGGCATAGACAAGCCAAATACAATTCCCGTTGCAACTCCTGTGATGCATCCGCCTGATATTCCGCCATAGCGTGAGCATATCAGCACGAGCAACACAGCTAGCACTCTGCCTACAGAAAGCCCTGCTACCGAAACTCTGCCAAAGGAAAGCAATATTATACATCCGCTCATTGCAAGGCAAGCGAGCTCCTGCTGACTAAGGCTGGTGATACCTTTAGAACCTGCGGTCAAGCTTATACTTTTTGTAAAAAAATATGACGCAGTGGCAGCAAGTAGTGCTTCAGTTAGAATTTTAATGATATCATTTATCTCAAATCCCATTGCTACAGATACTATAATCCCTGTGACGATAAGCGGTATAAAAGCTATAGCAGGTGCAAAGTATTTTCGACGTGACAGCACATCTATTTCACTGAATACCCACCTTAGTGCGATTACAGCCATTATTGCGCCTATATATCGGTAACCTACAATGCCCGACATTAGAAGATCGCCCAATATGGTGCCTGCGCTTGCCCATAGCAAACTTTGATATGGCACAGACGTCACATATGCTACGCCGAATGGTGCAAATTCTCCGAAGATGGCTCCATTTGATATCAACACACCTAAGAAAACATATGTAATATTAACCAAGAGTTTTTGTACTGAAGAATTTTGAATTATCGTAGAAATTCTCTTTTGTTTTTTTTGATATTTTTCTCCTGTCATTGCTGATTCTTTCATGTTCAACTTCCTTCTCTTTATTTTGTTTTAAGTAGATTTTAGAACACAAAATATGAATATATTGTCAAATTTATGCATATTTATATATTTTTTAAATCTATTGTTCTGAAATTTTTAAAAAAAGGGTTTAAAATTTTATTATTGTGAAAAAAGAACAAAAAAATTTATGTAAAAACTTATTTTACGTTTTAAACAACAATTAATTTTTGTAAAAGAAAAAATAATGTATAAAAAATTAGAAAAAGTTGGAAAAAACATATAAAAATATAATAACACGGGCTTATAAACACTGTTAAAAAAATCTGTTTATTCCTAAATTCTCCGATTGCAAATAGAAAAAACGTGTGCTATAATAGGGCAACCGAGTGAATCGGAAATACAAATTTTCTAGGAGGAAACTACTTATGAAAAAGTTAAGTAAGGTTTTAGCTGTTATTGTTTCAGCTCTTTTATTAGTTTCTATGACCGCTGTTGGCGCATCAGCTGCTTGTAATGCAGATGTAAGTGTTAATGCCGGTTCTGTTGTAGTAATGGGCGAAGATGACGGCACAAACGCTGGCGAGAACACTGATTCAGACACAAACACAGATACAAGCACAGATTCTGGTGAGAACACTGATTCAGACACAAGCACAGACACAAGCACAGATTCTGAGAACACAGACTCTGAGAACACAGACTCTGAGAACACAGACTCTGAGAACACAGATTCTGAGAACACAGATTCTGAGAACACAGATTCTGAGAACACAGACTCTGAGAACACAGACTCTGAGAACACAGATTCTGAGAACACAGACTCTGAGGGTACAGACTCTGAGGGTACAGACTCTGAGGGTACAGACTCTGAGGAGAAAGAACTCAAGTGTGGCGATGTAAACGGTGACGAGAAAGTAAACATGGAAGACGTTGTAGAAGTTCAGAAGCACATTGCTGAGCTTGTTGTTCTTGAGGGTGCAGCTCTTAAGGCAGCCGATGCTACAAATGACGAGAAGGTAGACATGGTAGACGTAACAACTCTCCAGAAGTTTATCGCAGAGCTCATCAAGGAGCTTCCATATGAAGAGCCTAGCACAGAGACAGATTCCGAGAACACAGATTCTGAGAACACAGATTCTGAGAACACAGATTCCGAGAACACAGATTCTGAGAACACAGATTCTGAGAACACAGATTCTGAGAACACAGATTCCGAGAACACAGACTCTGACAACACCGATTCTGAGAACACAGACTCTGACAACACCGATTCTGAGAATACAGATTCCGAGAATACAGACTCTGACAACACAGATTCTGAGAATACAGACTCTGACAACACAGATTCTGACA
Source organism: Clostridiaceae bacterium (assembly GCA_016296885.1). Taxonomy (GTDB): domain Bacteria; phylum Bacillota; class Clostridia; order Oscillospirales; family Acutalibacteraceae; genus JAEEHZ01. Next base: position 41,406 of record JAEDHT010000014.1, read on the forward strand.
ACACAGATTCCGAGAACACAGATTCTGACAACACCGATTCTGAGAACACAGATTCTGAGAATACAGACTCTGACAACACAGATTCTGACAACACAGATTCTGAGGAGAACACAGACACAGAACCTGGTTCTAACGAGAATCCAACATCCGCAGGTAGTGCTAAGGCAGCTAAGATCATGAAGCTCAACCTCAAAGAGTATGGTTGGAATCATGTTTATGCTTACAATAAGTAATACTTCGGTATAAGAAATTAAACAAGTTGTTTTACCCGTATGAGATTTTGTTGTAAAGTCTTATGCGGGTTTTTTTCGTTAATTAATTCTCTTTTATTTGACATTTTTAAATTAAAACCCCAAATTACATAAATAAGTGATTGCAAATACAAAAAATATGTGATACAATAAGATTTACCGTGTTATCGGAAATACAAATTTCAGGAGGAAACCACTTATGCAGAAATTAAGCAAGGTTTTAGCTGTTATTATTTCAACTCTTATGGTAGCTTCTATGGCTGCTGTTGGGGCTTCAGCTGCTGATAAGGCAGATGTAAAGGCTAACGTAGGTTCGGTTATCGTTATGAGCGAAGATGACGGCGCAAACGAGGAAGACACAAACACAGACTCCACAGAAGATGATTCCACAGAGACTGAATCCACAGAAAGTGATTCCACAGAGGACGACTCAACAAACACAGATTCAACAGACACAGAAGAGGATACAAGCTCTGATGAGTCTACAGATTCAGAGGAAACCACCGATTCTGAGGAGAACACAGACTCTGAAGAAGCAACAGATTCTGAAGAGGATTCAGAAAAAGAAATCAAGTATGGCGATGTAAACGCTGATGAAAATGTAAACATGGAAGATGTAGTTTCTATTCAAAAGCATATCGCAGAGCTTGTTGTTCTTGAGGATGATGCTCTTAAAGTAGCAGATGTAACTATCAATGATAAGGTAGACATGGTTGACGTAACAACTCTCCAGAAGTTTATTGCAAAGCTTATCGAAGAGCTTCCATGTCCAGAAGCTGTAACTGATACAGAATCAGATACAGAGACTGACACAGAGACAGAGTCTGATACAACTACAGACACAGCATCTGACACAGAGACAGAGTCTGATATAACAACAGACACAGCATCTGACACAGAGACAGAGTCTGACACAACAACAGATACGGTATCTGACACAGAGACAGAGTCTGACACAACAACAGACACAGTATCTGACACAGAGACAGAGTCTGATACAACAACAGATACAGTATCTGACACAGAGACAGAGTCTGACACAACAACAGACACAACAACTGATACAGAACCCGAAGAAGAGAAAACAGCTAATGTAATTAGCCTTGATATTACCGGATACAACTGGGAGCACGTTTATGCATATGTATGGACTGAGGGCACCAATGGTACTGTTGCTTTTCCGGGTATTGAAATGACACTTGATGAGGATACAGGTCTTTATATGCTTGATCTCTCTGATTATACAGACTGTAACATGATTATTTTCTCAAATGGTGCCGGACATCAGACACCGGATCTTCTCCTTATGTTAGGCGACAACGTTTCTCCTTACGTTTTAGCAGAATATATCGGCTAATATATAATATTTTACCCGTATGAGGCTCAATGCGAAGCCTTATACGGGTTTTATTCTTAGAAAAAAAGTTATGTCTCTTGATATCGTATACAAACGTAAAAAAACAAAAATTTTTATAAAATTAAAGAAAAAGCTTGCAATTTTAAAAAAAACTGATATAATATATATCGTTGTCAAAGGGGTATAGCTCAGTTGGTAGAGCAGCGGTCTCCAAAACCGCGTGCCGAGGGTTCAAGTCCTTCTGCCCCTGCCAGAAAAAAGCACTTGCGAATGCGTTGTACACTTAAGGACAGTTTCCTAAAGGTACGAGCATTGCGGGCAAGAGAATTGAGAGAAGTTACAGCTTCTCTCTTTTTTCTTGCCCTTCTTTACTAATATATATCCGTACATTCGACTATCGAGCCTTCTTTAAGTACAATTATTGTAGAAACTTAAAGGAGGTTATTTTTATGGGTAAGTTTATTGAAGAATTCTATTACGGAAACCTTGATCCGCAGGCTCGTAGTACGAAGCAGAACAAGGCAGTTCAAAAGCAAATGGAAGTATTGATGCTCAATGAAGACTATCTCACGGAGAATCTTTCGGGCGAAAGCAAAAAGAAATTCCTTGAGTTCGTCAATGCTTGGGGTATTGTTAATGGTGAGTCTAATCTCGACAGTTTTATTATGGGGTTTCGGCTTGGGGCCAACTTCACCTATGACACCTTTGTATCAGACAAAGCACCATTTCAGGACTTATTAAAGGAGGCATAAATTATGAAACAGTTAGCGAAATTCATTACTGATGAAAGAACAGGGATTCAGTACGAACTGTGCGGTGATTATTATATCATCGCCGGCGAAGATGAGCCTGAACGTGAGCCAATTGGCGTGTGGGGTCAACGGCATTTAAAGCACATTCAAAAGCATTGCAAACCTTTCTACAATAAAATGCTTGGTGAACATACGCTATATGATTATTTGCTCCAACTCGACCGTGATGCCGAAGAAACCTTTAATCGTTTGATTAAACAAATGGCAGAGCGTGAGGGTGTAACCGAAAAACTCAAAGCTGATAATCAAATGGAGTGGGTTGGTCGGATGAATAATATTCGTCAAAGAGCTACCGAAATTGTAAACCTCGATATAATTTACACCTAACCAAGCACGGCGGCAGGGAGAGCAATTCTTCTTGCCGCCATTATTATTCGCGTTAAAATTTGTGCTATTTCTTTATATACCCTTTATTATGTTGTTTATGCCATATACCCGATCGATAAAACATTACTGACAGAATTGTTGCAACAGACCAACCGATAGGCCAAGCAAGCCAGATGCCTGTTGTACCGAACGGAATGGATAATGCTTTGGCAAGAACCACACGTAGTACAAGGTCGGTAAAGGTCGCTATCATAAACTTGTTCATCATTTCTGCTCCACGTAACACGCCGTCTGCAACGAGCTTTGCCGAAACGACTATATAAAACGGTGCGAGAATACGAAGAATCTCGATACCGACATCCATAGCAGTACCGCTTGGATTATCAAGGAAAATATAGAGTAGGTATTTTCCTACAAAAATATAGAGTATAGTCAACGGTATGCAAAGCATCCATACCAGTTTAATACCAGATTTAAAGCCTTCTTTTACACGCTCAGGTTTCTGAGCACCGAGGTTTTGTGCTGTAAAGTTTGAAATGCCGTTACCAAGCGTGGTCAACGACGTTATAACCAAATTGTTGAGTTTAATAGAAGCCGAATAACCTGCCATTACTGCCGAACCGAAAGAGTTGATAATACCTTGAATGATGATATTACCGACAGAAATAAAGCTTTGCTGTAAGATACTCGGAATAGCGACAACTGATATTTTACCAAGTAATTTCCACGAAAAAATCTTAGATTTTTCGGTTGTCTTGATTTTTGCTAAACGTATAAAAACAAAGACAACGGCGAGAATACAACTGATTCCTTGGCAGATAAAGGTTGCCCACGCTATACCTGCTACTCCCATTTTGAATGCGGTGACAAACAGTATGTCCATACAAATATTGGAAAGTGAAGAGCAGGCAAGGAAAATAAACGGTGTTTTTGAGTCTCCAAGCGCCGAGAAAATTCCTGTGGCAATATTATAATAAAAGATGAAAGGCAATCCCAATATATAAATATCCAAATACAGTTTGGAGTCCGCTAAAACATTATTCGGTGTGTTAATAAGGCACAAAAGATCGGTACAAAATATTACGTCAACAGCCATCAGTACCACACAAAGCACGCCGCCCGCAATCAGGGTTGTATAAACGGCGGTTTTCATTTCTTTATAGTTTTTCGCACCGAAAAGTTGGGCTGTAATAACCGAGCAACCGATATTACAACCGAAAGCAAACGCTATGAATATCAAGGTGATTTCATAACTGTTTCCGACTGCCGCCAAAGCATCTTCGCTTACAAACTTTCCTGCAACAAAACTATCAGCAATATTATATAGTTGTTGAAAGATGATGCTTCCAAACAATGGCAGGCAAAACTTCCATAAAACCGAGGATGTTTTACCTACCGTCAGATCTTTGTTCATTTAGGTTTCCTCCTCATTGTTTTCTGCAACGCTATGATAAGGATAGGAAAAAGCAGCCGCAGTATAGGCAAGAATTGCGCTGATTGCATACAGCATTAAAACCCATCGCACAGGCGGAAATATAAGTTCTTTTACCACACCAATAGCAAATCCTACTGCCATTGTCCACGCAACCGTTCTTTCTGCCTTGATGTTTGTTGATTTATTCTTTGCAAACCGATAAATCAAAACACACATAGCAATAATGAACGCTGACAGCATTAAACATTCAAATACAGTCTCCATACAATTCAACCTCCGTTATTTGCGTATGCAATGACATACGCTTTCTTTTGTATTATAATTCAAAAGCCGATATATGTAAAATATATATGTTATATTTGTTTTATATCAAATTGATATGGATGTGAGCTTGATGAACATTAGGGAAACACTGATTAAATAAAAAAATAATTCTATATTAGAATAAAGAATCAA